>DASTLK010000359.1:0-4181 GCA_035715025.1 Vicinamibacteria bacterium | reverse complement strand
AGGCGGAGAGTCGGTCGAAAAGCACCTGGCGCGTGTTCGTGAAGAGCTGCTTCTCGATCGCCCCGAAGAAGAAGGCCTTGTCCTTCTGCAGGGGGCCGCCCACGGACCCGCCGAACTGCTGCTGGGTGGGCGCCGCCTTCTGGCCGAACGCGTTCTTCTCGGCCCAGTCCTTGTTGCGGTTCAGATAGAAGGCGGAGCCGCGGAACTCGTTCGTGCCCGACTTCGTGATCGCGTTGACCAGGCCGCCCGTGGAGCGGCCGAACTCCGCGCTGTAGCCGGCGGACGCGACCTGGAACTCCTGGATCGCTTCCTGCGGAATGGTGAACGCGTTGTTCGAGCGCTCGCCCCCGCGGATACCGCCGAAGAACGGCTGGTTGAAGTCCGCGCCGTCGACGCTGATGTTCGAGTTGATCCCCCGCTGGCCGGAGAAGGAGAGCTGCCCGCGCGACGGATCGACCTGCACGGTCGGGGTCAGCGTGATGAAGTCCTGGAACCGCCGGCCGTTGATGGGCAGGTTCGCGATCGCGGTCTGGTCGAGGGTCGATGTGCGGACGCTGCTGGTCGTCTCGAGCAGGGGCGCCTCGCTCACCACCGTGACCTCTTCCTTCACCCCGCCCACGCCGAGGGAGACGTTGAGGGTGATGGAGGAGCCGACGGTGACGTTCGCCTTCCGCTTCACCGTCTGGAGGCCGCTCATCTCGAAGCTCGCGTCGTAGGCAGCGGGCGGCAGCAGGGGAGCCACGTAGTAGCCTTCCGCTCCCGTCGTGACCGTGCGCGCGTGGCCGTTGGCCGGATTGGTGAGAGTGACGGTGGCCCCGGGGAGCACGCCACCCTGGGCGTCCGTGACGCGTCCGTTCACCTCGCCGGTCGTCGCCTGCGACTGCGCGTGGGCGGACGCCCCGAGCAGGACGATGGCGAGCAGACACAGGCCGGTAAAGACAAGCTTCCTCACTGTGCGGTCTCCTTTCGGCGAGGCGTGCGATTCGGAATACGCAAGGCTTTGAGGGGGGGGAAAACCTAAGCGCGGAGCATACCTTCCACCTCCGGGGCAGTCAACGACCGGCGCGGGCCTCGACCGGTCCTCCGGAGCCCTATAATCCCCGTTCGCCGTGAGGAGGGTGTGATGAAGGTGTTGCTGGGGCATGACGCGATCCAGGCCCGCGTCCTCGAGATGGGCCGCGACATCGCCCGCGACTACGCCAGCCGCGAGCCCCATCTGGTCGGCGTGTTGAAGGGCGCCTGCACGTTCATGACCGACCTCTCGCGTGCGATCGACCTCTCGCTCACCCTCGACTACATTGCCGTCTCCTCCTACGGGGCGGCCACGAAATCCTCCGGCGAGGTGAAGCTGGTCAAGGACCTCGATCAGGGGCTCGAGGGCCGCGACCTCCTGGTGGTGGAGGACATCGTCGACACCGGTCTGACCCTCAACTACCTCTTGAACGTCCTGCGTGCCCGCGGACCGCGCACCTTGAAGGTCGCAGCCCTCCTTTCCAAGCCGTCCCGGCGGCTGGTCGAGATCCCTGTGGACTACGTGGGGTTCAACATCGAGGACCACTTCGTCGTGGGCTACGGCCTCGACTACAACGAGAAGTACCGCAACCTGCGCGACATCGTGGTGTACGGGAGCTAGGGCAAGCCACACGTAAACTTGGGCAAGCCACACGTAGAGCACGGCGGCGCTGCGGAGCAGCGGCGCCGTGCGAGGGGGGTTTCAGGGGGGGCCGCGAACCCCCACCGCGGTGTCGTGTGAGTGCCCCCCCTGACTTGAAAAGCTAGACTTGTGCCCATGCGCTACGTGATCGGGATCGACGCGGGCGGGACCAAGACCGTCGGTCTGCTCGCGGACGAGACCGGCCAGGTGCTGGCCGACGTGCGCGGGAGCGGCGCCAACCTGCAGACGCACGGGGAGCTCGAGGTCGAGAAGGTCTTCGACGACATCGTGGAAGCCCTGGCCCAGGGCCGCACGATCGCGGCCGTGGGGCTGGGCATCGCGGGCGTGGATCGCCCGCACGACGAGGCGGTCATCCGCGGGATCCTGCGCCGGCTGGGCCATCGCGAGAACGTGCGCGTGGTCAACGATGCCGCCATCGCTCTGCTCGCGGGAGCGCCGGAAGGGATCGGGATCGTCGTGCTGGCCGGCACGGGGTCGATCGCGTACGGCCAGGACGCCGGCGGCAAGTCGGCGCGCTCCGGCGGCTACGGCTTCCTGCTCGCGGACGAGGGCTCCGGCTACTGGCTGGGGCACCAGGCCCTGCGCGCGACGGTGCGCGCCGCCGACGGGCGGGGCCCCGCCACGCGGATCATGCCGATCGTCTTCGAGGCGCTCGAGGTGTCGTCGGTGGGCGACCTCGTGCCCCGCGTCTACGAGAAGGGCCTGCCCAAGCACCGCATCGCGGCCCTGGCCGGCGTCGTCCAGCGCGCCCATGACGAAGGCGACGCGGTGGCGGTGGCCCTGATCGATGGGGGAGCGCAGGAGCTGGCCCTGGCCGCGCGCGCGGTCGCGCGCCAGATCGACCTCGGCGACGGGCCGTTCCCCGTCGTCCTGGCCGGGGGCGCCTTCAAGGCCTGCCCCTCGATGGTCGCGCCGCTGGAGAAGCACCTGGATCTGCCGGGCGCCCGCCCGGCCCTCCTCGAAGGCGAGCCCGCGCGCGGGGCAGTGCGGTTGGCTCTCGACCTCTTGAAGTCATGACCATCGTCCGACGACACATCAAAGACGACCGCGGCGCCGTGGCCCGCACCGCCGCCGACCTCCTCGCGGAGGAGGTCGCCGCGCAACGCGAGATCGTCCTCGCCCTGCCCACGGGGCGCACGCCCATTCCGTTCTACGACGAGCTGGGGGCGCGGCAGGCCGCGCGCCGCATCGACCTCACGCGGGCGCGCGGGTTCAACCTCGACGAGCTGGTGCTGCCGGGCCACGACCCGCGCACGTTCCGCGCCTTCATGGAGCAGCACGCCTGGGGAGCCACGGGCCTGCGGCGCGATCGCTGCGACATCCCGGACGGAGCCGCGCCCGACCTGGAGGCCGAGTGCCTCCGCTACGAGCGCGCGATCACGGACGCCGGGGGGCTCGGCGTGGCCATTCTCGGCGTCGGCGTCGACGGACACATCGCCTACAACATGCCCGGGCCCATGCGGCTGGCGACGCACGTGACCCGCTTGCCGGACGGCCTGGCCGCTTCGCTGGCCGTGCCCCCCGGCGACTGGCCGCTGCGCGCGATCACGATGGGGATCGGGACCATCCGTGCCGCCCGCCGCATCCTCGTGATGGCGACGGGCGAATCGAAGGCCACGGCCGTGCAGCGCCTCGTCCACGGGCCGGACGATCCCGAATGGCCCTGCTCGTTCCTGCACGCGCACCCCGACCTCGACCTGATCGCGGACCGGGCGGCCGCCTCCGGCCTCTGATCCGCCGCTCGCCCCGCCAAGCGCGGTATCGGCGCCTAGGACCGGCGCCGCGGCGCGCGTGCGCGCGCAGCGCTCTTCGCGACCGCAGCGCGCACGTGACCGCCCGCGGCCGCGATCCGTTTGCGCGCGTCCTCCGCCCCCACGCCCAGGCGCGCCATCACGATCGCGGTCTTGGCCTCGCCGCCCGCGTCGGCGAGCAACCGCGCCGCTTGGTCCGACTCGACCTGTCCCGCGGCCATGACGATGCGGCGGCCGCGGTCGCGCAGCTTGGCGTTGGTCAGCTTCAGGTCCACCATCAGGTTCCCGTAGGCCTTGCCCAGGCGGACCATGGCCGCGGTGGTGATGGCGTTGAGGGCCGCCTTGGTCGCGGAGCCGGCCTTGAGGCGCGTCGAGCCGGTGAGCACTTCCGGCCCGGTGCGGATGGCGACGACGACGTCCGCCAGCGCGCGCAGGCCGGGGCGCGGGGCACAGGTCACGAGGATCGTGGGCACGCCGCGCGCCCGCGCCCTCTCCAGTCCACCCCGCACGAAGGGCGTCACCGAGCTGGCGGAGATCCCGACGAGGACGTCGCCGCTGCGCAGGCGCTCCGCCTCTTCGTGCCCTTCGTCCCCGCGGTCCTCCGCCCCTTCCACGGCGCGGAACACCGCGTCCTCGCCCCCGGCCATGACGGCCCGGATGCGGCCGGGATCGGTGCCGAACGTGGGCGGACACTCCGCGGCCTCGAGCACGCCCAGCCGCCCGCTGGTGCCCGCGCCGAGGAACACCACGCGGCC
>DASTLK010000358.1:0-3681 GCA_035715025.1 Vicinamibacteria bacterium | reverse complement strand
CGCGGGCGCGGGCGGCCTGGCCGGTACGGGCAAGCCGATGGGCGTGCTGCCGCTGGGCACGCTGAACCATTTCGCGCGGGACCTGGGCATTCCGACCCTTCTCGAGGAGGCGGTGCGCAACGTGGCCGAAGGCATCGTGCGCGAAGTGGACGTGGGGGAGGCGAACGATCGCGTGTTCGTGAACAACTCCTCGCTCGGTCTCTACCCGGCCGCGGTGGCCTTGCGCGACGCCTGGATGACGCGGCAGGGCATGCAGAAGTGGGCGGCCATGGGCCGGGCCGCACTCGACACGCTGCGCCGCTTCCCGGTGGTGCGCCTGACCCTCCGCCTGCCGGAAGGGAGCCTGAACGTGACGACGCCGATGGTGTTCATCGGCAACAACCGCTACGAGGCGAAGCTGTTCTCGCTGGGCAAGCGGCCCGCGCTGGACGAGGGCGATCTCTGGGTCTACCTCGCCCGCGACGCGGGACGTTTCCGCTTCCTGCGCCTGGCCCTGCGGGCGCTGATCGGACGCCTCGACGACAGCCGTGACTTCCAGGGACTTTGCGTGAAGGAGATGCTGGTCGAGGACCGCCGCCGAATGCTGAGAGTCGCCTTCGACGGCGAGCTCTCTCACGTCGCCCCGCCCCTCCGCTATCAGATTCGCCCGCGCGCGCTGCGCGTGATCGTGCCCCGCGAGTGATGCCCACCACCATTGCCCACATCTCGGACCTTCACTTCGGGAAGGAGGACCCGCCGGTGGCGGAGGCGCTCCTCGCGGACCTGGGGGCCCGTGCCCCGCGCCTCGTCGCGGTGAGCGGCGACCTCACGCAGCGCGCGCGTGCGCGCGAGTTCCGCGCGGCGCGGGCCTTCCTCGATGGCCTGCCCGGCGTCGTGCTGGTCGTCCCCGGCAACCATGACGTGCCGCTCTGGGACGTCATGTCGCGCTTCGCGCGCCCCCTGCACAACTACCGGCGGTACCTCACTCCCGAGCTGGCTCCCTTCTTCCATCAGGAAGACCTGGCCGTGATGGGCGTCAACACCGCGCGGTCATGGACGTTCAAGAACGGCCGCATCTCCTGGGCGCAGATCGAGCAGATCCGCGACCGGTTCGCGTCCCTGCCCGAACGCGTGTTCAAGGTGCTGGTGACGCACCACCCGTTCATTCCGTCGCCCGGCGACCCCGATCCGGCCGTGGTCGGCCGCGGCTTCCACGCCCTGCAGGCCGCGGAAGCGGCGGGAGTGGACCTGCTCCTCGCCGGTCACCTGCACCTGGGGTTCTCCGGCGACGTGCGCGCCCATCACCTGTCCATCCGCCGCTCCATGCTCGTCGCCCAGGCCGGCACCGCGATCTCGCTGCGCACGCGCGACGAGCCCAATACCTACAACTGGATCACCTTCGAACCCCCGCATCTGACCATCGAGGTGCGCGGATGGGGCGGGGCCGCCTTCTCCACCCTCTCCCTCACGCGCTGGGTCAAGCGCGGCCGGGAATGGGAGAAGGAGTCGCCCTGACCGCCTGTCTCATTTCGACTGGGGACCGCCCAGGGTACGGTCGAGGTTGTAGGCGGCGCTGATCAGGCCGAGGTGGGTGAAGGCCTGCGGGAAGTTGCCGAGGTGCTCGCCGGTGGGCCCCGTCTCTTCCGAGTAGAGACCCACGTGGCTCGCGTAACCCAGCATCTGCTCGAAGGCGAGGCGCGCGTCGCGGACGCGGCGTGGGTCCGTCCGCCCGGCGGCCCGGACCATCGCTTCCACCAGCCAGAAGGTGCAGATGTTGAAGGTCCCCTCGTCCCCCTGGATGCCGTCGGGCGCATGCGTTCGGTCGTAGCGGTAGACGAGGCTGTTGGAGACGAGCCCTCCGTGCGCGGGCGAGCGGTTGATGGCGTCCAGGGTCGAGAGCATGCGCGGATCGGTGGGGGACACGAAGAAGACGAGCGGCATCATCAGGGTCGCCGCATCGAGACTGTCGCTTCCATAGGACTGGACGAAGGTCTTCCTCTCCTCGTTCCAGCCGTTCGTCATGATGTCGGCGTAGATCTCGTCGCGCACCGCGGTCCACCGCGGCCATTCGGAGGGAAAGGAGCGCTTCTGGGTCAGGCGGAGGGCACGATCGACGGCGACCCAGCACATCAGCTTCGAATAGACGAAGTGCCGGCGCCCGCCCCGGACTTCCCAGATGCCTTCGTCCGTCTCCTTCCAGTGCGCGCAGACCCAGTTCGTGAGGCGCCGCAGGTCCTCCCACAGGCCATACGAGATGGGGCTCCCGTACTTGTTGTAGAGGTAGACCGAATCCATCAGCTCGCCGTAGACGTCGAGCTGGAGCTGCTGGACGGCGCCGTTGCCGATGCGCACGGGGCGCGAGCCCTTGTAGCCGTCGAGGTGGTCCAGGACCTCTTCGCGGATCACGGGGCGGCCGTCGATCCGGTACAGGATCTGGAGGGCGCCGTCGGGTCCGAGCTCGCGGCAGCGCTCGCTCAGCCAGCCCATGAAGTGGCCGGCCTCCTCCACGAAACCGATGCGCATCAAGGCGTAGACGGTGAACGCGGCGTCGCGGATCCACGTGTATCGATAGTCCCAGTTGCGCTCGCCACCCAGGTCCTCGGGCAGGCTGCAGGTGACGGCGGCCACCATCGCCCCGCTGGGTTCGTAGGTCAGGAGCTTCAGGGCGAGGGCGGACCGGTGCACCATCTCGCGCCAGCGGCCGAAGTACGTGCAGGCGGAGAGCCAGCGGCGCCAGTACTCCACCGTGGACTCGAACAGGCGCTGCGCCTCGGCTTCCGATACGCCGGCGGCCCCGCCCCCGACTCCGTCCGCCGGGCGCAGCACGAAGCTCACGGCTTCGCCCTCCTTGAGTGGGAACTCCGACGTGACCGAGCCGTCGTCGAGATGGAGGGGAGCCTCCGTGGCGAGCTCGAGGGTGAGCGCCTCGCTCCGGAAGCGCACGTAGCCGTCGGCGCGCTCGAGCGTGTGCGGCGCGCGGGCGTAGTCGAAGGCGGGGCGGCACACGGCCCGGAAGCGCAGGCTGCCCCGCGAGACGCTCACGCGCCGGATCAGCCACTCGTAGCCGGGGTCACCCTTGCGCACGCCTACGGGCATGAAGTCCGTGATCTGCCCGACGCCGTCCGTCGAGAAGAAGCGCGTCACCAGCACGTTGGTGTCGGGCCAGTAGAACTGCTTCTTGGCCGTGTGCTCGGTGGCGGGCGCGATGGAGAAGGAGCCCCCCTTCTTGTCGTCCAGGATCGCCCCGAAGACGCTGGGGGAGTCGAAGGCGGGGAAGCAGTACCAGTCGATCGAGCCGTTCATGCCGACGAGGGCCGCCGTCCGCATGTTGCCGATGACGCCGTAGTTCTCGATCGGCTGGTAGGCCATGTTCGATTGTAGGATCGGCGCCCGCGCGCGCGGCGCGAACGAGGTCAGATCAGGCCGAGGGCGGCGAGCTGCTCGGCAATGCCCTGCGCCAGGAGACGGTTGCCCGCGGCGGTGAGGTGCAGGGTGTCCAGGAAATACTCGGCGTTCACCGGCCCGTCGGGTCGCGCCGCCAGCTCCGGGACCACGATCAACGGTACGTCCAGCTCGCGCGCGGTCTGACGCTCCACGTCGGGGTAGGGCGAGAGGAAGGGCGGCTCTCCGGCGCGCCGCCGGCGCGGGAGGGCGACCAGCACCGGCCGCACTCCCCGGCGGCGGCATTCCGCGACCAGCGCG
>DASTLK010000357.1:0-2851 GCA_035715025.1 Vicinamibacteria bacterium | reverse complement strand
GATCGTCGACGCGGGGGCGAGAGATCCCCCTGGTCGGCGACCAGCTGCTGACTGAGGTGTGCCGGCTGCTGGCTGCTGGAGCGCTCTGGAGCTGCGGGCGTTCTGGCACAGGGGGCCGATGTTCCGGAGGTCATCACGGCGCCGATTGCCCCTTGAGTGCGCCTCCGAAACGGGTTACCCTCCGGGAGGGACAGCCTGACACCAAAATCCTACCACGTCGCGAACTGGCAGTCCCGTCACCCGTCTATGGCGGCTCCACCCCGCTCGCCCCTCCTCGCGCGCGGGTCGATCGCCGACTGGAGAGGAGCAGGATGGACAGGATGGACAGGATGGACAGGATGGACAGGATGGATCGTGTGGACGAGACGGAGAGGCACCTCGCGGAGCAGGGCGGGGGGCCGGACGCCGCGGCGGCGCGGCGGCGTTACAGCCCGATCGTGGAGCTGCGGCAATACGCGCTGCGTGCGGGGCGGCGGGACGCGCTGATCGACCTGTTCGAGCGCGCATTCATCGATGGCCAGGAGGCGGCGGGCATCGTGGTGATTGGGCAATTCCGCGACCTGCAGGATCCGGACCGGTTCGTGTGGCTGCGCGGCTTCCCCGACATGGATAGGCGCTGTGCCGCGTTGCAGGCCTTCTACGGGGGGCCGGTGTGGCGCGCGCATCGCGACGCGGCCAATCCCCTGATCGTTGACTCCGAGAACGTCCTCTTGCTGCGCCCGGCCCGCCCGACGTCGGGGTTCCTGCTCGACCCGCGGGATCGGCCCCCGCCCGGCGCGGCGCAGGGGCCTCGCGGGCTGGTGCTGGCCACCATACTCTCCTTCGAGACGCCCCCGGAGGCCGACGTGCTCGACTGGTTCGAGGGCACGCTCGCGCCGGCCCTGACGGCGAGGGGTGCGTCGATCCTCGCCTCCTTCGTGACCGAGGCGAGCGCGAACACCTTCCCCGACCTGCCGGTGCGCGAGGGCGAGCACGTGTTTGTCTGGTTCGCAGGCTTTCAGGATGAAGAAACCTATGGCAAGTACATCGCTCTCGCTCAGCCTTGGGTGACACATGACCAGATGTGGGGCCCCATAGTGGGCCGTCTCAAAACCGCCCCTCAGGTCCTAGCGCTGGCGCCGACGGCCCGTTCGCTGGTGCACGGGTGATCTCGCGACCGATCGCCCCCCGCAGGCGAGAGATCCGTCCCGCCTGCGGAGGACGGCACGCACCGCGGTCCGCGGCCCGGCGCGTCGCCAGGACACGGGGGCGATGGCGCTCGGCGAGGCGAGGAGGCGCGCACCGGGCGACCGAGGCGTTCTCCGCCGCGCGCCTCGTGCGGATAGAGCGGCGGTTCGTCATCTCGACCCCGCACGGGTGGCCGGGGAGCGGCGCGAGCGGCGCAGTTCCGAGCGCCGCGGCCGGACGCAGATGTCGCGCGGGAGAAACGCGCGGGTCGTCGTGGCATGGTGGGAGTGCTTCGAGTGCGCGCCGCGTCTGCGCCGCGCGGCGCAGACGCGGCGGAAAGGGGCCGACATGAAGAACACGTTCATGATCCTGTGGGCGCCGGGCCCGGCGTGGGTTGCGGGCAAGACCGTGCGCGAACAGCCCTATTGGGCCGAACATGCCGCCTTCATGGACCGGCTCTTCGACGACGGCTCGGTGGTGCTGGGGGGCCCCTTCGCCGATGCATCGGGGTCACTGGTCATCGTCGAAGCCGAGGTCGAGGGCGAGCAGGACGTGGAGGACATGTTCGCGCGCGACCCCTTCGTGGTCCACGGCATCTTCGCCCTCGCCAGCCGCAAACGCTGGCTGCTGTTTCTGGATGCACGCCGCAAGGGCCGCGATAGCCGCAAGGGGTGAAGGCCATGGCACGCCACCTCGGACAGGACCCCTCCCGGAGCGGCCGCACTCGGGGTGGCCAGTGTCGCTTGGCCGATGAGATCCGTGTGACCGTGAGCGACGCGTGGCAGGTCGCACCCCCTGTCCGCGACACCGTCCTCGGCAGGCCCGCGCGCGTTGGGCGCTTGTGAGGTCCCAGGTCCCCACGAGCAGAGAGGAGTCGATCTGTATGACGGAATTGTCGCTGGCCGCCCGCGCGTTTCTTGGCGAGCCACGCTACGCCACGCTCGCCACGATCAACCACGATGGCTCCCCCCAGCAAACGGCCGTGTGGTACGACGTCGAGGGGGACGCCATCCTGATGAACACCACCGCCGGGCGGCTGAAGTACCGCAACCTCCTCCGCGACCCGCGCGCCTCGCTGTGCGTGACAGACGCTTACCGCGTGGTGACCCTCAGCGGGTGGGTGCAGCTCGACGACGACCCGGCGCGGGCCCAGGCCGACATTCGACGGCTGGCGACGCGCTATCATGGCGCGGAGAAGGCCGAGCGACTCTCCCGCGAGAGCTTCTCCCGCCAGCGGCGGGTGAGCATACGCCTCGCGATGGAACACATCGTCGAGGACGATTTCACCGAGATGTTCCTGTAAGAGCGTGTGATGAACTGACGACGCCGCGCAGGTAGAATAGGAGGCATGACCAGACGCCCTTCTCCCAGCGATGTCAGCGACGAGGCATGGGCTTTCGTGTCGTGGCCCCCTCCCTAAGCCTGTTGCCCCAAACGGCGGCCCAACGTCGCCACGACCGGCGCGAGGTGTTCACCGCGGCCCGGTACATCGTGCGCACCGGCGTCGTCGCCGCCCCGGCTGCGTGCTCGGCCTCGTGTCGCTGCCGCACCCGTCCCAGCCGCCGGATCCCTTGAGTGCGCGCGAGCGGGAGGTGCTGCGCCTGGTGGCCCAGGGCCGCTCCAGTAAGGCCATCGGCCAGCAGCTCTTCCTTTCCCCCAGCACGGTCAACCAGCACCTGACCTC
>DASTLK010000356.1:0-4225 GCA_035715025.1 Vicinamibacteria bacterium | reverse complement strand
CCCTCTTCCTGCCGCAGCAGGTCCGCGAGGGTCTCGGCCAGGTCGTCGACCAGCAGCGCCTCCGCCGCCGGCGGCGTCTCGTGGACGAGCACTCCCGCCGCGATGTGCATCAGGATGTTGCGCACGACGGCGGCCGAATCGCTCACGCGCCCTCCAGCAGCCGGGCACAGACCGATTCCCAGGCCGGGATCTTCTCGGCATACGTCGCGCGCCCGGCGGCTCCGTGCCGCGCGGCCAGGTCCGCGTCGTCCGCGTAGGCGTCGATGGCGGCCGCGATGCCCGCGGCGTCCGTCGCGACGAACCCGTTGACGCCGTCACTGACGAACTCCGTCGGCCCGCCCGCGTCGGCCGTGGTGATCACCGGCTTGCCGGCCAGGAAGGCCTCCAGCGTGACGTATCCGAGATCCTCGTGGAAGGGCGGGTACACCACGGCGCGCGCGCCCGCGTAGAGCGCGATCTTCTCTTCGTCGGAAACGAGGCCGCGCAGCTCGACTCGACCCTCCAGACCCCTGGCCCGCGCCGAATGCCGCAGGGCATCCTCCTGAGGCCCTCGTCCCGCGAAGACGGCGCGCACCTTCGACCGGGTGAGGGCGAGCGCATCGAGCAGGAGGCCCGGCCGCTTGTTCGCTTCCAGGCGCCCGACCCAGAGGACGTAGTCGGAGAAAGGCCCGGGACCGAGGCGCCCGGCCAGCGGAGGCGGGTGGTACAGCGGCTCGCCTTCGAGGCCGTTGTAACGGTGCAGCCGGTCCGCGACCGTCTGCGAGTTCGTGAAGATCCGCTGCATCTCCCCCAGGTAGGCGGTGTCCCAGCGCTGCACGGCGTCGCGAATGGCCACGTCCTCCGCGATCTTCGAGGAGAAGGCCGAGTACTCCGGCAGGTCGAAGTTGTCGTAGAGGGGCCGGTGCTGATGGAGGACCCAGGCCACCTTGCGGTCGGCGCGCACGTAGAAGGCCGGGAACTTCAGGGTGAGGACGAGGTCGGCGCCGGTCTCGCGGAGGTCGAGCATCCGCCACTCATAGGCCTGGCGCAGCACTTCGTATTTGTGGCGCCACCCGAAGGGGATGCGGACCGTCTCCACCTCGTGGCCGAGCGAGAGGAGGGCGGTCGCGAGTCCCTCCGCGTGATAGGTGGCTCCGCCACCGCGCACGAACAGGTCCTGAGTGGTCGCGACCACGACCTTCATTGTGGTTGGAGAGGCCACTATGGCATAAACTGAGGGTTTCCTGGAGAGGGCATGCTTCGCCGCTACAAAGGTGTCGGTCCGCGACTGGGCCAGCGCGTCTACGTCGACGCCTCCGCCCAGGTCATCGGCGACGTCGAGCTGGGCGACCACGCGAGCGTCTGGATGAACGCGGTCGTGCGCGGCGACGTGCACTCCATCCGCATCGGCCCGCACACCAACATCCAGGACAACTGCGTCGTGCACGTCTTCAAGGCGCTGCATCCGACCGTGCTCGCGGATCACGTGACCGTGGGGCATTCCGTCACCCTCCACGGGTGCACGATCGGTTCCTACTGCCTGATCGGGATGGGGGCGACGATCCTCAACGGCGCGCACATCGGCGACGAGTGCATCGTGGCCGCGGGCACGCTCATCCCGGAAGGGATGGAGATCCCGCCGCGGAGTCTGGTGATGGGATTGCCAGGAAAGGTCCGCCGCCCGATCACGGAAGAGGAGCGCCAGGGACTGCGCGCGTACGCCCAGAACTATTTCGAGTACAAGGAGACGTACCTCTCCGAAGCGGAGGGTAGGTAGACAAGATGACAGCCACGGACAGCGAGCGAGCGCGATTCACTCGCGCGAGTGAGCGGGGGGTCTGGGGGGCGCGGCGCAGCGCCCCCCAGCATGAATAACTGCCCATCCAAGCTGTCAAAGGCACCAAAGACCTGCTTCCCGACGAGATCGCGGCCTGGCACCGCATCGAGGGGACGGCGCGCGCCCTCTTCGCGCTCTACGGCTACCGCGAGATCCGCACGCCGATCTTCGAGACGACGGAGCTGTTCGCGCGCGGCATCGGGCAGGAGACGGACATCGTCTCGAAGGAGATGTACACCTTCGAGGACCGCGACGGCGGCTCCCTGACCCTGCGCCCGGAGGCAACGGCCGGCATCGTCCGCGCCGTCATCGAGCACAACCTCATCAACACGGACCCCGCGCTCAAGGTCTACACCAGCGGGCCGATGTTCCGTCGCGAGCGCCCGCAGAAGGGCCGCTATCGCCAGTTCCACCAGGTCAACGTGGAGGTCTTCGGCGTCACCAGCCCGTCCGTGGACGTCGAGGTCATCGAGGTGGCGCTCGCCTACCTAAAGGGCTGCGGCCTGACCGAATACGAGCTCGTCCTGAACTCCGTGGGGGACGCGAAGTGCCGGCCCGCCTACGTCGAGACCCTGCGCACGGCCTTGCGCGGCCAGAAGGACAAGCTCTGCGGCGACTGCCAGCGCCGCACGGAGACGAACCCGCTGCGCGTCCTGGACTGCAAGGTCCCCCAGGACCAGCCCGTCATCGAATCGCTCCCGAGGATCTCGGACCACCTGTGCGACGAGTGCCGCGCGCACTTCGCGGAGGTGCGGCGCGAGCTGGAGCTGCTCGGGATCCCGTACCGCCTCAGCCATCGCCTGGTGCGCGGCCTCGACTACTACGTGCGCACCACGTTCGAGGTGCTGAGCGGGGAGCTGGGCGCGCAGAACAGCGTGCTCGGGGGCGGACGCTACGACGGGCTGGTGAAGGAGCTCGGGGGCCCGGACATCCCCGGCATCGGCTTCGCGCTGGGCATGGAGCGGCTGGTGATGCTGATCCCGCCCGTGCCCGTGGCGGCGCGCTGCGAGGTCTTCCTCGCTCCGCTGGTGGCGGAAGGGCGCGACTTCGCCCTGCGCCTGCAGCGCCAGCTCCGCCAGGCCGGGCTGCGCGTGATGATGGACCACGAGGGCCGCGGCCTGAAGTCGCAGATGAAGCGGGCAGACAAGGTGGGCGCGCGCTTCGTGGCCATCCTGGGCGAGGACGAGATGGCCAAGGCGCGCTGGACCATCCGGGACATGAAGGCCTCGACCCAGGAAGAGGTCGGCCTGGACGCCGCCGCCGCATACCTCATCAAGGAGACGACCGTTGGCTGAGACGCTGGGCAACCTGACGCGCACGCACTACGCCGGCACCCTCCGTCCCGAGCAGGTGGGGCAGACGGTGACGCTCATGGGCTGGGCGGCCACCCGCCGGGACCTCGGGGGCGTCATCTTCATCGACTTGCGCGACCGCGAGGGCATCTGCCAGGTGGTGGCGCGGCCGGAGGTCTCGAAAGAGGCCCACGACGCCGCCGACCACGTGCGCGGCGAGTACGTGCTGGCCGTGGTCGGGGAAGTGGCGGCGCGCTCCGCGGACACCGTCAACCCGAAGATCCCCACGGGCGGGGTCGAGGTCAACGCGCGCGAGATACGCGTCCTGAGCGAGGCGCGCACGCCGCCCTTCCCGATCGAAGACGACATCAACACCGCGGAGGAGATCCGGCTCAAGTACCGCTACCTCGACCTGCGGCGGCCGCGCTACCACCGGAACATCAAGCTCCGGCACCAGGTGACGATGGAGGTGCGGCGGCACTACGACGAGCAGGGCTTCTACGAGGTCGAGACGCCCATGCTCACGAAGTCGACTCCGGAAGGGGCGCGCGACTTCCTGGTGCCCTCGCGCATCCACCACGGCAACTTCTACGCCCTCCCGCAGTCGCCGCAGCTCTTCAAGCAGATCCTCATGGTGGCGGGCATCGACCGCTACTTCCAGGTCGTGCGCTGCTTCCGCGACGAGGACAACCGCGCCGACCGCCAGCCCGAGTTCACGCAGGTCGACGTCGAGATGTCGTTCCCGCGCGAGGAGACCGTCTACGACATCACGGAAGCGCTCTACGTGAAGCTGGCCCGCCTGGTGGGAGTCGAGGTCGCGCGCCCGTTCCCGCGCCTCACCTACAAGGACGCGATGGAGCGCTACGGCAGCGACAAGCCCGACCTGCGCTTCGGCATGCCCATCACCGACGTGTCGGACGAGATGAAGACGCTCGGCCTGGACACCTTCCCCGGGCTGATCGAGGGCGGGGCCCGCGCGCGCGCGATCGTGCTACCCGCGGCGGGCGGCATGTCCGGAACCCGCCTGCGCAAGGTCAACGAGGAGACGTGGCTGGGGCGCATCGTTCCGGACGCGCGCCTGGTCCCCAAGCGCAACCTGTTCAACCTGAAGGCCAGC
>DASTLK010000355.1:0-4442 GCA_035715025.1 Vicinamibacteria bacterium | reverse complement strand
GCGTCCGCCATCGACACGCGCAGGGCCGCGCCGGCCACGGTGGCGGACTGGGCGGACTTCACTGCCGAAGCGTGGGCCTCGCGTAACAGCGGCCAGGCGTCGGGCGCGCGCGCGTACGCGATGGCGACCGCGGCCAGCGCGGCGACCAGGCACCCGCCGCTCCTGCCTTGCCAGCTCACGGTCCCCAGCGGCGCAACCGTGACCGCATACAGCGCCACGAACATGAGCGCGTTCGATGGGATGCGCAGGTTGAAGTCGACGAGCCCGTGCACGGTCAACGCCGCCACCCCGGCCAGCGCTCCCGTGACGATCCCGCGCAGAACGCGGTCGCGATGGCCTCGAATGGCGCGAACGGACCGCGCGAACGTCACGACCACCGCCGTCGCGGCCGCGAACAGCGCGATGACCCCGCCCTCGACGGCGATCTCGATGGGCTCGTTCTCTGGGTGGTCGACGCGGAACAGCCCGGCCGACGTCTTGAATCGTGGGATCACGTCCGCGAACGCGCCCATGCCCTGTCCGAACAGCGGACTCGCCGTGCAAGCGCGGAGGGAGTCCTTCCAGATGGCCTTGCGATAGAGGGTCGAGTTGTCGCTGGACCGGCCGATGCCCATGAGCCGCTCGTGGACGTCACCGGGCATGACGGCCACCAGGACCGCCAGGAGAAGGCCGAGGCCGACCGGAACCAGGACCTTGCCCAGGGCGCCGCGATGACGGGCGGTCATGAAGTCGACGACGGCGACGACGGCAATGCCGGAGACGACGCCGAGCGCACCGCCGCGTGACATCGAAAGCAGCACGGCCATGACCATGATCGCAGAGGCGCCGAGGGCCACGAGAGCGGTGGGGCTCGCGGACGGCGTGGCCGCGGACGGCGCCGAGGCGGCCTGGCGCCAGAGCCCTCGGCCGAGACCGAGGGCCAGCAGGGCGGGCATCTCCACGTACCCCGCGAAGTGATTCTTGTTCACGAACGGCCCGAAGGGTGACACGGTGGGCACGGCGATGTATCCATAGAGCAGCGGACCGAAGGCCGTCCGCGCCACGATCCCGTACACCGCCACCAGCGATCCCGCGCCCACCAGCGTCCATGCGGCCGCCACCATCGTCCGTCGCCGGCCCAGCGCCGGTGCCGCGAGAAGGCCGAGAGCGACGACGCCGCTCGTGAGACCGAGCCACGCCGACGTCGCCGCGGGGTCGATCGAGATGGGCCGCGCGCGTGAGCCGAGGAGAGCCGCCGCGGCCGGCTCGGCGGGATGCCAGACCGCGGCGGAGCCGGGCGCGAGCAGCGCGTGCAGCCCGGGCGGCAGAGGAACGAGCTGCGTGAATCCCAGCGCCACGAGAATGGCCACCGGCCACAGCGGTGCGCGCGGCAAGCCGAGCGCGCCGCGCCTCACCTGGGCCAGCGACACGACGAGCGCGGTGGCGAGCGAGATCCAGGTGAGGGAGCGGACCGCCCAGGAAGGAGTGCTGCCGAACGGCCAGGGCGAGACCGCGGCCAACGCGATCAGCGTCCAGAGCGCGAAACGGGCGGAGGGTGGCGTGCCGGATTCGGCCACGCGGCCCGGCGCCTCCCCGGCCATTGGCGGGTCATTGTAGTCGAATGATTCCTGACTATCGTGGCGATCGTCAGCTCAGATGGGGGTGTTTCTGATCGTCATCGGACGCGTTTCGGAACGGATCGCGCGAAGCCGTGAAAATCGGTCGATCGGCCCCGCACAACGTGGAGTCCGCTGGGCTTGAGAACGTCCTTTCGTCGAGGATCTGCACAGGCTTAGTGAGCAAGATCACCGGCTTTTCGGACTGCCCTCGTCCGTTAGCGGCCGCCGGACGGACGAGAACGACCTCAAGCTCCTTGCAAAGAGCCTTGATTTCAGGCACAGTTAGCCCCTACTAGTCGAGGACTCCGATGAAGAAGACGGCGAGCCTGTTGCTAGCGGTTGCCATGGCCGCACCACCGATGGACGTGGTGTCTGCGCCGGAACTCGGAACGATCAAAGGCGCCGTCACCGTTTCGAGCCGTCCCATCAGTGGAGTCTCGCTGGCGTTCGTGGACCTCGCGTCCGGAAACATCTATCGAGCCACCTCCGAGGAGACCGGCAGCTTCCAGGCGCGCGTGCCCGCGGGACGCTACGTCCTCACCACCGAGAACGGCGCCGGGTTGGCGGTCGGCCGCGCGCCCTCGATGATTGCCGTGGCCGCGGGTCAAGTGGCCACGGCCGACGTCGATCTCTCGCCGATCCCCGGCGCGACGATGACGAGCGCAAACGGCCAGGAGACCCAGGCCCCCGCGGGCGGGCAACTGCCTTCGCTGCCGGGCACTCCGGTTACCAGTACGGAAATCCACCACGATCCCATCGGCTGCTTCGTGGCCGGGCAATTCCCGCTGATCGACGCCGGGATCGAGCCGGCCGGCAGCGTGGCCCGCGCGCGCGTCTACTTCAAGGCGGCCGGGTCCGACAACTGGTACTACGTCGAGATGACGCCGGCCGAAGCCGGATTCCTCGGCAAGCTGCCGCGGCCGAAGCTCGAGGCGAGCCCGATCGCCTATTACGTGCAGGCCACGACCACGGAGTTCGGAGAGAACCGGACGCCCGAGAACGAGGCCATCGTCGTGCTGGAGGCGAAGGACTGCCCCTCCGACAAGAAGGTCGCGGCGATCGGGCCTCCCGGTGAGGTGACGGTCTTCTCGGCCGCGACGGGGGCGGCGATCGCGCCCGTCGGATTCGCGGCGGGCGGGTTGGCCCTGACCGCGGGGACGCTCGCGCTCATCCTCGGTGGCGCGGCCGCGGTGGGTCTCACGACGGCGGTTGTGGTCAACAACACGACGACGACCACCATCACGACGACCACCACGACCAGTACGACCGAGATACCCCCGAAACCGCCCACGACGACCACCACCACGACCGTACCGCCCCAGCCGAAGCCGTCGGTTTGCCCGGGCTGTCCGCCGTTCCCGGCTGCCTGCTCGATCCTCTGCTGAGGTCTTGAAACGCGCGGGGCGCGCGCATAGGCTGCGCCTCGCGACCGTGGGACAAAGCGGACAGACCCTCGATGGTCCCTGAGGCTCCGCTGGAGGTGTCCCTCATCATCCCGACGTTCAACCAGCGGACCCGCACCATTCACACCGCCCAGGAGGCCGAGCGCTGGCTCCAGGCACGACTGGGCGCGGGAGCCGAGATCATCGTGGTGGACGACGGCAGCACCGCCGCGCCCGTCCTCGACGGCGGAGACCTTCCTCCCGGCGTCCAGCTCGTCCGGCATCCGAAGAACCTCGGCAAAGGGGGCGCGGTGCGCACCGGGGTGTCCCGTGCCCGTGGCGCCTACATCGTCTTCACGGACTCCGATCTCCCCTTCTCGCTCGATCCGCTACCCACGACCCTCGCCTGGCTGCGGGACGGCGCGGACGTCGTCATCGGCGACCGCCTCCACCCCGAGTCCGACGCCGCCGTCGAAGCGGGGGCGCTCCGAAGGCTCTCCAGCATCGTCTACACCTGGCTCGTGCGTCACGCGCTGGGGCTCGACTTCGCGGACACGCAGTGCGGCTACAAGGGATACCGGGCGGACATCGCACGGGCGCTCTATGGTGCGCTGGAGGTCACGAGCTTCGCCTTCGACGCCGAGCTGCTGCTGCGGGCGAAGCGCGCGGGCTACCAGATCCGGCGGCAGCCCGTGCGGCTGGTCCACGACAAGGACTCGTCCGTGAGCCTGCTGCGGCACGCGCCGGCCATGCTGTGGGACGTCGCCCGTCTGGCCTGGTGGCGTTACCGGCGCGCCCTTTGACTAGCGTGCCCGCCGGCCCGCGTGGCACCCGCCGGCCCGACGCCATCACGGCCTTGGCCGTCCTCGCCGTGTGGGCGCTGCTCCTGTCCTACTTCCGTCCTTCCCTGCTCCTGCTCGACACGATGACGGCCGGCGGCGACACTCCCTCCTTCCACCATCCCATCGAGCATCTCAAGAACGTCCTCCTGCCCGCCGGGAATCCGCAGGGATGGGATCCGGGCAACTTCGGCGGATATCCGCCGTACCGGTCGTATTTCCTCCCGCCGTCCCTGATCGTGGTCGCGCTCTCGTGGGTGATCCCCTTCAACGTCGCGTTCAAGCTGGTGACCGTCCTCGGCATCTTCCTGCTGCCGCTCGCGACCGTGGTGTGCCTGCGCGCGATGGACTATCCGTTTCCCATTCCCGCCATCGGATCCGCGGCCAGCCTGCTGCTCCTGTTCAACCAGGGAAACTCGATGTGGGGCGGGAACATCCCGAGCACGCTGGCCGGCGAGTTCAGCTTCAGCATCGCCTTTGCGCTCGCCGTGCTGTTCGTCGGCCTGCTCTACCGGGGGATACGCCGCGGCCGTCACCGGGCCGGGCTCGCGGTGTTGCTCGCCCTCGTCGGCCTCTGCCATCCCGTGCCGTTCATCAGCGCCGCCGGCGCGGGCCTCTATTTC
>DASTLK010000354.1:0-2869 GCA_035715025.1 Vicinamibacteria bacterium | reverse complement strand
CTCCTTCTGGGCGATGAACTCCTTCAAGATGTCCGCCTGCACCGTGCCCGCCAGCTTCTCCGGCAGCACCCCCTGCTTCTCGGCTACGCAGATGTAGAGAGCCAGCATCATCGCCGCGGGCGAGTTGATCGTCATCGACGTCGAGACCTGGTCGAGGGGAATGCCGTCGAGCATCGTCTCCATGTCCGCGAGCGAGCTGATGGCGACGCCGCATTTTCCCACCTCGCCCAGCGAGAGCGGATGGTCGGGATCGCGACCCATCAGGGTGGGCAGGTCGAACGCGATGGAGAGGCCGTGGGAGCCGTGCTCGAGCAGGTACTTGAAACGCGCGTTGGTCTGGGCGGCGGTGCCGAAGCCGGCGAACTGCCGCATGCTCCAGACCTTGCCCCGGTACATGGTCTCGTGGATGCCGCGCGTGTACGGGAAATGGCCCGGGTCGGCGAGGTCGCGCGCGTAGTCGATGCCGGCCACGTCCTGGGGCCGGTACAGCGGGTCGATGGGACGCCCGGAGATCGTGGTGAACGCCGCCCCACGCTGCCCGGGTTCCGACGCCGCCGGTTTGTGTTCCAGCACCTTCTTCATGCGCGGGCCTCGCCCGATCATTTCAACACGTTTCGCTCACGAATACAGCCGCTCAGAGCGGCCGCGCCAGGACCTCGACCGCGCGCTCCCAGGTGTGAAGGGCGGCATCGCGCGCCGCGGCCTGGCCCATCCGCTCGGCTCGCCCGCGATCCGCGGCCAAGGCATCGAGATGTCCGGCGACGGCCTCCGGGGTACCCGGCCCCACGAGCCCGTTCTCGCCGTCGCGCACCAGCTCGGCCGGCCCGCCGCTGTCGGTGGCGGTGATCACCGCCTTGCCCGAGCGGAAGGCTTCCAGGGTCACGAACCCGTAGTCCTCGTTCCAGGGCGCGAAGTAGACGGCGCGGCAGCGTGCGTAATGCCCCATGAGCTCGTCTTCGGATACCGCGCCCAGCATCTCGACGCGCCCTTCGAGGCCCAGGTCCTTGATGCGCTCGCGCAGCGCGCCCGCCTCCTCGCCCTCGCCCGCGATCTTGATCCCGAGCCGGCGGTCCTTCATGCGCGCCGCGGCCTCCACGAGCAGTCCCATCCGCTTCAAGGGCGTGAGGCGCGAGACCGCGAAGATGTAGTCGCCGTACTCCTCGGTGCGATATCGCCGCTCCGGTGGCGGCGGATAGAGCAGCTCGCTGGGAATGCGCCCGAAGCGCTGCAGCCGCGCCTGGATCGTCTTGCTCTGCGCGATCAGGCGATGGACGTTCCGTGTGAGCAGCCAGCGGTCGAGGGAATGGAAGACCCGCCGGCGCACGCCCTCCTTCAGGCGCCCCTTGCGGCCCAGACCGCGCACGAAGCGCTCCCAGAGGTCGTAGTACTCGCGCATGCGGTGGTTGAGCCAGCAGACGTGGTGCCAATGGCGCACCGCGTAGGAGGGAAAGCGCAGCGAGATCACCTGGTCCACGGGCTGGCCGTCCGCCGTCTCCCCCACGTCGGTGAGCCAGTTCGCCCAGTAGGCGGAGAGCTGTCGGCCGAACCGGTTCTGCGGGGTCACCATCACTTCGGAGAGGTACCCCGCCGAGCGCAACGCGGCCGCTGTCGCCTCCGCGATGGCGAGGTGGCCTCCACGCACGAAAAGCGCCCCGGAGGTGACGACCAGGATCCGCTTCGTCCGGCTCACGGGGTGGCGGCCGTCTCCCGCTTGCGCACCACGCGCGCGGGCACGCCCACCGCGACCGCGCCCGCGGGCAGGTCCTCCGTGACGACCGCGCCCGCGCCCACGACCACGTGGTCGGCGATGCGCACGCCGTCCATGACCTTGGCCCCGGCCCCCAGCCACACGTTCTCGCCGAGCGTGATGCCCTTCGAGCGCCGCTCCTGCTCGACGACGGGCACGCCTGGCTGCTCGAAGTCGTGGCCACCGCCGACCAGGTACGTGTAGGCGGCGAAGAGCCCGTGGCGTCCCACCGTCACCTGCGAGCCGGAGAAGATCTCGGAGTGGAACCCGATGTTGACGTGGTCGCCGAGCGTGATGTCGCCGTCCTTGCAGGAGAGGATGGTGCCGCGGCCGAGGAAGACGCCGTTGCCCACCCGGATCCCGCTGTTGGTCGTGCCCTTCGCGTCGAGGAGGACGAGGTCGTCCACCACGACGTCGTCGCCGAGGTGGACCTTGTGCGGATGGCGCACGACCACGCCCTGTCCGAACGTCACGTTGCGCCCCACCGACCCCAGCATCCACGGGTACGTGACGCGGCGCAGGACGAGTCCGAGGGCGCCCGGAACCCAGGACGTGAAGAGCACCACGCACTCATAAAGGATCAAGCGGCCGAGGCTGCGGCTCCCCACGACGAGGTCCTGATACTTGGACAACGACGACGATTTCGTGTCTTGCAGCGCGGTCTGGATCGCAATGGGCCGGGGCTCGCGCAAGGTTGGTCCTTTCCGGCGGGTCACTGTATCATGCAGTCTTTTCGGGACATGCACGACCGCCTTCCCTCTTCCGGCGTCCCCTTTCGAGCGTGAAGACGGCGCCGCCTCTGACCCTGCGCCTGGGCACCGTGGCCCTGGTCGCCCTGGCCGCCGGATGCGGGTCGAACCCGATTGGCCCGATGCCGTCGCCCAGCCCGAGCCCCACGGCCCAGCCCGGAGGGACCATCGCCGGGGGCTACACGCTCTCGATCACGCCGTCCGCGTCCTGCGCGATGTCGCGTACACCGATCACGTTCCTCATGACCGGCGCGGACGCGGGCGTGACGACACATCCCGGCGTGCAGTTCCTGCTCGTCCCCAACGGCTCCCTCTCCCAACTCGAACTGGAAGCGGTGAACGAGAATTTTGCGATCCATGGCGGGCTAGGAAC
>DASTLK010000353.1:0-10327 GCA_035715025.1 Vicinamibacteria bacterium | reverse complement strand
CGAGGTTGATGGGGTTGCGGCCGTTGAGCATCAGGTCCTGGATCTGCTTGCTCTCGATCGTCTTCGCCACCTGGCCAGTGTTGGTCTGCAGCGGCGTGGCCTCCGCCACCACGGTGACCGTCTCCTCCATGCCTCCAGGGGAGAGCACGGCGTCGGCGCCGATCTTGGCCCCGGAGTCCACCGTGATGCCCGTCTTGGCGTACTTGCGGAAGCCCGTCAGCTCCACCGCGACCTGGTACTTCCCGGGCTGGAGGGTCGGCGCGATGTAGTACCCGCTGGTGTCGGTCGTGTAGGTCTTCTCGAGCTTGGTGCCCTCGTTGATGACGCGGACGGTGGCGCCGGGGATGGGGGCGCCTTGCGAGTCACGGACGAAGCCGTTGATCTGTCCGGTATCGAACTGGGCCTGCGCGGGCACGGCCAGCGCGACCAGCGCGAGCGCGACCAGGCACGCCACCCACCGCATCCTCGACTGCACGGATGTGGACATCTCTCCTCCTTGGCCATGCGGCCTGGCGAATGCCGGAGAATGGGTGGAACGCTCCATACCGCCGGCGCACGAACGGCTGCGTCAGGAAAAAGTGACTCCGAAATAACATCATCTCGCCCGAAAGGCAAGACGTTCCGGCGGCGATGGGATGACGGCGTCGCGCCCTAGGGCGCGCGGCTCATGATCTTGATGTTGCGGAAGGCGACCTCGTCGCCGTGGTCCTGCAGGAGGATATGGCCGGGGAACTTCGTTCCGAAGCCTGCCACGTCCTTGAACTTGCTCTTCGCGATGGCGGCCTTGAGCTCGGGCGAGCCCAGCTCGTATTCGAGCACCTTGCGTCCGTTGAGCCAGTGCTCGACGTGGTTGCCGCGAACGAGGACCCGCGACTGGTTCCATTCGCCCACCGGCCGCAGCGGCTTGTCCGCGGCCGGAGGCAGGACGTCGTAGAAGGCGCCCGCCTGCCGATGCGGGCCCACCTGGGCATCGGGATGGCGCGCATCGTCGAGCACCTGGTACTCGTGCGCGATCGGCCCTTCGCGGTCCTCGGTGACGAAGTACTTGAGGCCGCTGTTGCCACCCGCGGCGATGCGCCAGTCGAAGCGCAGGTCGAAGTCGGAGAACTTATCGGTGGTCACGATGTCGCCGCCCCCCTGCGAATCGCCGGTGCCGGTGGCGATGTGGGCGAGCGCGCCGTCCTTCACCACCCAGCGGTCCTTGGGGAAGTCCGTCTTCTTGAAGCCGCGCCAGCCCGCGGTCGTCTTGCCATCGAAGAGCAGGCGCCAGCCCGCCTTCCGCTCCGCGGGCGTGAGCTGGTTGGGCGGCGCCGGATGCGCGGTCGCGGCCAGGGTGGCCGCGGCCAGGACGATCAGGCCGATCATGTCGTCCTCCCCGCCGCGTAGGCGTCGAACGTCTCCAGGAACCGGTCCACGTCCCGGCGCAGGAGGTAGTACGGCGTGGACAGGCGCAGCTTCGAAGGCTCGCCCCCGCGGATGCGGATCTTGTGTCGCGTCCACATCCACTTCTCCAGCTCCATGCGCGCGATGGGGGGCACGTTGACGGTGGCGATGGCGCAGCGGAGCGCGGGGTCGGGCGAGGTCCAGGACTGCGCCCCCCGCTTCACCATCGCGGCCAGCAGGAAGTCGCACGTCGCCCGGTGCCGCTTCTCGATGCGGTCGAGGCCGATCGTCTCCGCGAAGGCGATGGCCGCGCGCAGGCCCCACAGCGCGGGCACGTTGGAGGAGCCGATGCGCTGGAAGCGTTCCGCGCGCAGCTTGGGCTCGTCCCACCCGCTGCTCGCGATCGTGTTCCACAGCCGGTCGATCACCTCGTCGCGGACGTAGAGGAACCCGGAGCCCTTGGGGGCCTGCAGCCACTTGTGCGGGCTCGACGTGTACATGTCGCAGCCCAGGTCGCGGACGTCGAGGCGCATCATTCCCACGACGTGCGCGCCGTCCACCGCGGAGAGGATGCCTTTGCTACGGGCCAGAGCGCAGAGCTCCTTCACCGGGAGGACGACGCCGGTGGTGGTGGTGATGTGGCTGACGAAGAGGACGCGCGTGCGCGGCGTGATGGCATCGGCCACGCGGGTGAGGATGTCGGCCGCGCTCGCGGGCGGGAGGGGGAGGACGAACTTCTTGACCACGACCCCGTAGCGCTTGGCGCGCAGGTTCCAGGGCTGCTCCCCGCCCGGGTGCTCCTGGTCGCTCATCAGGACCTCGTCGCCCGGCTTGAGGTCGATGCCGTTCGCGATATAGCTGTTGGCCTCGGTGGCGTTGCGCACCAGGGCCAGCTCGTCGCGCGAGCAGCCGATGAACTTCGCGAGCGGATCCCGGAACTCGTTCCACGGGCCGTAGCCCCAGATCGGGTAGTCCTCGGGATCGTCCTGGGCCATGCGCTCGGTCTCCCGGTAGCCGTCGAAGACCGCGCGCAGCACCGGCCAGGGGCAGGAGCCCACGGTGCCGTTGTTCAGGTAGACCTCGTCCGAGGGGATGAGGAACTGCTTGCGGATCTCGGTCCAGTAAGCCTCCTCGTCGCGGAGGTAGAGATCGCGCGACGGCAGGGGCGCGGGCGCGGTCGCTCCATCTTCGGCGCGAAGGCCGGGGACGGCGAGAAGGGCGGCGGCGGTGCCGCCGGCGTGGGCGAGGAAAGAGCGGCGATCGAGCATGGCCAGCCTCCGGGGAAGTGGGGCGGCGGTCGGGGGAGTGTGACACACAAAGGGCCGCCGGCCAGTTGACATCGCGCGCGGGCGGCATACGCTACGCGCACAGACACAGGCACAGCCGGTTGGCCACGGCTCCCTCGCGGGCCCTCGACCGAGGGCCGGCGCTTGGGCCGGGCGCCTGGAGGAGGAAGGCATGAGCTCTCGACACCTGCACCGGGCGCTGGTCCTGGCGGCCGTCCTGATCCCGTTAGTCCTCGTTTCTCCGCGCCCGGCCTCGGCCCAGGCCGTGACGGGGACCCTGCTCGGTTCCGTGGTGGACGCGCAGGGCGCCGGCGTGCCCGGGGCCACGGTGACGGTCACGGAGACGGGCACCAACATCGCCCGCACCGCCCAGACCAACGCCAGCGGCAACTACATCTTCTCCAACCTCAAGGACGGCACCTATCGCGTGGGCGTCGAGATGCCCGGCTTCCGCAAGACCGCGCGCGACGGCGTGAAGGTGGACGTGAACACGACCGTCCGCGTCGACCTCAGCCTGCAGGTGGGGCAGCTCACCGAAGAGGCCACGGTGGTGGCGGAGACCCCGGCTCTCCAGACCGACCGCGCCGACACCGGCCGCATCCTCGAGAGCAAGCAGATCACGGAGATTCCGCTGTCCTTCAACCGGAACTTCCAGGGGCTGATGGTCACGGTGCCGGGAGCCACCCGGCCCTTCCGTCCGCACTCCCAGTTCTTCAACTCGCAGGACAGCCTGTCCACGAACGTCAACGGCCAGCCGCGCCTCGCCAACAACGTGATGCTCGATGGCATCGACAACAACCACAAGAGCGGCCTGCTCACCGTGCTCATCCCCTCCGCGGACGCCATCGAGACGGTGAGCGTGAGCACGAGCAACTACGACGCGGAGTTCGGGCGCGCGGGAGGCGCCGTCACCAACGTCACCCTGAAGTCGGGGACGAATCACCTCAAGGGCGTCGCCTTCTTCTTCGGCAACGGCGACGGCACCCTCGCCAAGAACTACTTTTCCGGCACCAAGGCTCCCACCAGCTACAAGCAGTTCGGGGCGGCGCTGGGCGGCCCGATCATCCGGGACCGGCTCTTCTTCTTCGCGGACTACCAGGGCACGCGCGACAACCTCGGGCAGGTGAACCGCCACAACATCCCGCCCGTGGACTTCCGTAGCGGCAACTTCAGCCGGTCGACCACGATCATCTACGACCCGGCCACGGGAAACGCGGACGGGACGGGCCGCACGCCGTTCCCCGGCAACATCATCCCGTCCAACCGCATCAGCCCGATCGCGCAGCGTCTGCTCGCCCTCGTGCCCGCTCCGAACGTGAACGCCGCTCTCGGTCAGAACAACTACGAGTTCCTCGGCGTGCGCGAGAAGAAGACGGAAGCCGCGGACATCAAGCTGACCTACCAGGCCTCCCCGCACGACAGCCTGGCCTATCGGTTCAGCTTCCAGCGTCCCGAAGTCTTCGACCCCGGGACCTATGGCATCTACGGCGGACCTTCCAACGACGGCTTCGCGGGAACGGGCACCAACAAGACCTTCAGCACCGCCCTCAACTGGACGCGCACCTTCGGCACCTCCGCGACCCTGGACACTCGCGCCGGGCTCGTCTACTACCACAACGTCGCCACCGCCCAGGGCGCCGGACTCAACACCTCGGACGAGGTCGGCATCCGCGGCGCGAACCTCGACGACTTCACGAGCGGGCTCACGCGGATCGAGGTCAACCAGGGGTTCGCGAACCCCGTGATCGGCTTCTCGCCCAGCCTGCCCTGGGACCGCTCGGAGAAGACGTACAACGTGGCCTCCACCTTCACCAAGATCAAGGGCAACCACACGTTCAAGGCCGGCTTCGACGTCCGGCACAACCGTGACTTCCTGCTCCAGGTCCAGGACCTGGGCGGTTCGCGCGGCCGTTTCCAGTTCAGCGCCGCCCAGACGGCGTCTCCGTCCGACTCCGCCTCGCAGAACGGCTACGCGAATGCCTTCGCGAGCTTCCTGTTGGACCTGCCTTCGAGCGTCTCGCGCGACCTGCGCGTGACCGATCCCGGCACCCAGCACTGGGCGTTCTTCACCTTCATCCACGACAAGTGGCAGGTCACGCCGAAGCTGACGCTCGACCTCGGGCTGCGCCACGAGTACTACACGCCCTTCACCGGACTCGTGGACCAGGGCGGTCTCTCCAACTTCGACCCCGAGACGAACAGCCTGCGCATCGCCGGGTACGGCAGCGTTCCCGCCAACCTCAACGTCAAGACGGCCAAGGACAACTTCGCGCCGCGCACGGGGCTCTCCTTCCGGATCAACGACAAGATGGTCCTGCGCGCCGGGTACGGCGTGAGCATCATCCCCTTCCCCGACAACCAGTACGCCTACAACTTCCCGGTCAAGCAGAACAACCAGTTCAGCCCGCCGAACTCCTTCGCCCCCGCGGGACGCATGGAGCAGGGATTCCCGGCGCCGGTGACCGCGGTCATCCCCTCCGACGGGATCATCGTGGCCAATACCGCGTTCCTCCGGAACCAGCAGTACAACGTCGTGCCTCTCGACCTCTCCGAAGGGAAGATCCATGCCTGGAACGTCGCCTTCCAGCGCCAGCTTCCCTTCAAGTTCGCGGCCGAGGTGGCCTACGTGGCGAACCGGGCCCACGGCGTGCTCGGCCGGTTCGACTTCAACGCGGGAATGACCCCGGGCCTCGACAACGCGGGGAGGCCGTACTTCGCGCGCTTCAACCGCACGGCCACGTCGCTCGGCTGGGCCAAGACCAATACCCGCTACGACTCGATGCAGGTCAAGCTCGATCGGCGCTTCTCGAACGGCCTCCTCTGGACGAACTCCTACACGCTGAGCCGGGCCAAGGACTACGTCAACGACGTGGGCACCATCGGCACGCCCGCGAACGTCGAGCTCAGCTACGGCCTGTCCGACTTCGACCGGACACATTCGTACGTGTCCAGCTTCGTCTACGAGCTGCCGTTCCTCAAGGAAGCGAAGGGCGCGCTGGGAGCGGTCCTGGGTGGCTGGCAGGTGGCGGGGATCTTCGCCGCCCAATCCGGCACCCCGGTCGACATCCGCGCCGGGGGCGCCAGCCTGCGTGCGCCCGGCAACCAGCAGCGCCCGAACCTCAACGGGTCGCAGAACGTGCTCGGCGACATCGGCCCGGGCCAGCAGTACTTCGACACGTCGGTCTACTCGGCGCCCGCCGCCAACACCTTCGGCAACATGGCGCGCAACGCCGGGCCTCGCGGGCCCGGCTACGTGAACCTGGACGCGTCGCTGGTGAAGCGGATCAAGGCGCGGGACCACTACGCGCTGGAGCTGCGCGTGGACGCCTTCAACGTCACCAACACGCCGCACTTCGCCAATCCCGGGCGGGACTTCGGCACGCCGACCTTCGGACAGGTCACGGCCACGCTCGGCCCCGGCGACGGCGCGCCCGGCCCGCGCCTCGTCCGCTTCGGCGCGCGTGTGACGTTCTGATCCGGCCCTCGGCCTAGGGCGAGAGGCGGCGGGCCGCGCCGGACGGGCGGCCGCCGCCTTTCGTCGTCCCATGTGTAAAATGGAAGCCTCACGGGAGCGAAATGCTCCCACGGGATATCTCTGCCCCGCAAATGCAGGGCGGCTTCCATCTGGAACGGGAATAGGCACATGGACCTGCGCCAGCTCGAGATGTTCCGCGCCGTGGCCGAGCAGGGCACCTTCACCAAGGCCGCGGGCCGCCTCCACGTCTCGCAGTCCGCGGTCAGCCGCCAGGTCCAGCTCCTGGAGAAGGAGCTGGGAGGCAGCCTGCTCCGCCGCAGCGCGAAGGGAGTGACCCTCACCGAGGCCGGCGAGCTGCTCCTGCGCATGACCCACCGCGTGGAGCGCGACGTGGAGGAGGCGCTGGCCGAGATCTCGCAGACGCACGCGCTGCAGCGGGGCATGCTGCACCTGGGGGGCGGCATGACGGTGTGCCTCTACATCCTGCCCCGCCTCCTCAAGAAGTACCGCCGCCTCTATCCGGGGGTGGACCTGCAAGTGACGGCGGGCAGCTCGGAGAAGATCCTGGAACGCGTGCGCGCGCACGAGGTGGACCTGGGCCTCTTGACCCTGCCCATCGTGGCCAAGGACATGGAGGTGGTGCCCGTCCTGAAGGAGGAGATGGTCGTGGTGACCGCGCCTGGCCATCCCCTCTCGCGCGAGCGCACCATCGACGCCAAGAGCCTGGGCAAGTACCCGCTGATCCTCTACGAGGCCGGCTCGAACACGCGCAAGGTGCTCGACCAGTTCTTCCTGGAGGAGGCGATCTCCGCCGAGGTGGCGATGGAGACGGAGAACGTCGAGATCATCAAGGCCATGGTGGCCATCAACCTGGGCGTGACCATCGTGCCCTACACGCCCGTGGCCAAGGACGTGCGCACGGGCCGCCTCGCCTCCGCGCGCATCCGGGGACGCCGGCTGTTCCGCGACACGGGCTGGGTCTACCTCAAGACCGAGCATCGCCCGCGCGCGGTCACGGAGCTGCTGCGCGCGTTCGACGAGATGAAGGACCAGTTCCGCACGCGGCCGGCGGGCGCGTGAGGGCGGCTAATGCGCGGGCTGCTGCTGGCTCAGGCAGTGCAGGGTGCCGAGTCCCCAGACCAGATCGACCGAATGGATGCCCACGACCGGACGATCGGGGAACTGCTCGGCCAGCAGGCTCAGCGCCTCGCGGTCCGCGGGATCGTTGAAGGTGGGGACGAGCACGGCCGCGTTGGCCACGTAGAAGTTCGCGTAGCTCGCGGGCAGACGCTGGCCGTCCAGGAACAGGGGGCGCGGCATGGGGAGGGGCACCACCTCGATGCGCGCGCCGTCCGCGTTGCGCGCGCCCTGTAGGCGCTCGCGGTTCTCCTCCAGGGGCCGATAGTTCGCGTCCGACGGATCTGTTTCCCGGCACAGGAGGACGCGCGTCGGGGAGACGAAGCGCGCGAGGTCGTCCACGTGCCCGTGAGTGTCGTCCCCCGCGATGCCCGCCCCGAGCCAGATCACCTTCGTCACCCCCAGCGCATCGCCCACGACCCGCTCGAAGCCGTCGCGACCCAACCCGGGATTGCGGACCTGCACCACGGGATCGAGGTTGCACTCCTCGGTGGTGAGCAGGGTGCCGCGGCCGTCCACGTCGATGCTGCCGCCTTCGAGGACGACGGGCTTGCCCTCGTGCTCCACCGGGCGCAACGGGATCCGAAGCGCGCGCGCCGCCCGCTCGGGCACGCGGTCGTCCTTCCGCCAGTCCGGATACTTGGCCCAGGCGTTGAAGTGGAAGCGCGCGATGGCGATCTTACGCGCCGCGTCGTTCTTCACGAAGACGGGGCCGAAGTCGCGCGCCCAGCCGCGGTCGAGGGGAAAGCGGAAGAACTCGACGCGCGCGAGGGAGACGCCCACCCGGGACAGGATGCGCCGCGCCGACTGCTCCTGCCGCGCGTCGGGCACCAGGATGCGGACGATCTCGCCGGGGGCGAGCGTGCGCACGATCTCGGCGTAGACCCAGGGGACGGTCGCGAACTTCCCGGGCCAGTCGGAGAGGCGGTGCGGCCAGGTCAGCCACGTGGCCTCATGCCGCTCCCACTCCGCGGGCATGCGGAAGGGGGCCGAGGACGACTCAGTCAAGGAAGCGACGTTCGATTCCGCCGTACGCGTCGATGCGGCGGTCGCGCAGGAAGGGCCAGTTGCGGCGCACTTCCTCGATGCGGCCGATGTCCACTTTCGCGACCAGGATCTCCTCGCGATCGGTGGAGGCCTCCGCGACCACGACCCCGAAGGGATCGGCCACGAAGGAGGAGCCCCAGAACTCGAGGCCCGGGCCGCCCTCGGGCGGGATCTCGTGGCCGACGCGGTTCACCACCGCCACGTAGACTCCGTTCGCGATGGCGTGACCGCGCTGGATCGTGCGCCAGGCGTCTCGCTGCGGCACGCCGTGCTCGGCCTTCTCGTGCGGGTGCCAGCCGATCGCGGTCGGAAAGAAGAGCACGACCGCGCCCTGCAGGGCGGTGAGCCGCGCGCCTTCCGGGTACCACTGGTCCCAGCAGATGAGGGTGCCGATCTTGCCCTTCTGGGTGTCGATGGCGCGGAAGCCGAGGTCCCCGGGCGTGAAGTAGAACTTCTCGTAGAAAGCGGGGTCGTCCGGAATGTGCATCTTGCGGTAGAGGCCGGCGACCTCGCCGTTCGTGTCGATGATGGCGGCGGTGTTGTGGTACAGGCCGAGGGCGCGGCGCTCGAAGATCGGCGCCACCACCACGACCCCCGCCTCCCTAGCCGCGCGGCCCAGCGCTTCCGTGCTCGGGCCGGGTACGGGCTCCGCGAGGTCGAAGAGGCGCGCGTCTTCCTTCTGGCAGAAGTAGGGCGAGCGGTACAGCTCGGGCAGGCAGACGACGTCCGCGCCCGCCTTCTTGGCCTCGGCCACGCGCGCCACCGCTTTGCGCACGTTCTCGTCCGCGTCGGCGGACATCGACATCTGGACGAGCCCGACGTTGATCACGCGATTGCCCGCCATTCGTTCGCAGTCTACACCGCCGATGACATAATCGCGGGACCAAGCCGATCAGGAGCGCGGCGCCCGCGTAGCGGGCGGCGCAGCGGTGGGGGGGGATATGCAACGATTCATGGGAGCGGCGCTCGTGGTGGGCGTCTGCGCGACAGGAGCGGCGGCACAAATGGCCAAGGACTGGGCGATCCACGACGAGACGCGGCCCATGGCGAAGGTGGTCGAGCCCGGCCCGGCGAGCGCGACGCCCGCGGCCGCTCCTTCCGACGCCGTCGTCCTCTTCGACGGCAAGGACCTCTCGAAGTGGCGCTCGGACAAGGATGGCAGCCCCGCCAAGTGGAAGGTCGCGGACGGGTACATGGAAGTGGTGGCCGGAACCGGAGGCATCCACACCGAGCAGGGCTTCGGCGACGCGCAGGTGCACGTGGAGTGGATGGCGCCGAACCCTCCGGTGGGGAAGGGCGGACAGGACCGCGGCAACAGCGGCGTGTTCCTGATGGGCAAGTACGAAGTGCAGGTCCTCGACACCTACGGCACCACGAACAAGACCTACGCGGATGGCCAGGCCAGCGCGCTCTATGGGCAGTACCCGCCCCTCGTGAACCCCGCGCGTCCGCCTGGCCAGTGGCAGACCTACGACATCGTGTTCCGCGCCCCGCGCTTCGACGCCGGGGGCAAGGTCCTCTCGCCGGCGCGCGTGACCGTCCTTTTCAACGGCGTGCTCGTCCAGGACGCCCGCGAGCTGAGCGGGCCCACGGCGCACCAGGCGCGGCCGCCCTACGCCGCCCACGCGGACAAGCTGCCGCTCGGGCTGCAGGACCATTCGCACCCGGTGCGCTTCCGGAACATCTGGGTGCGCGAGCTGCCGCCGGAGGAGCCGACGCTTCCGCGCAGCTAGCATCGACGTCGACGATCGACCAGCACAGATCTCTAGTCGCTGACCAGCGTCCGAAGGTGACTGGTCCCGGGACCACTCGCCAGGGTCGCGAATCGGCCTCCGGCCGGAGCGGTCATGAACTTCCCTTGGCCACGGCGAGCCGACCGCCCACCCGGACTTCGGGAGTGACAAAGGCGACCGGTGGGCCCGTTCAGGCCTTCGTGCGCAGGTATCGATCCGCGCATCGGGCGGCGTCGCGGCCTTCGGAGATGGCCCACACCACCAGC
>DASTLK010000352.1:0-2405 GCA_035715025.1 Vicinamibacteria bacterium | reverse complement strand
TGACCACGTTCCCGGAGACGTACCTGGGCCTGCGCCACGGACCCATGGCCGCGGTGGACCGGGGCGCGCTCGTCGTCTGCTTCCTCTCCGCGGACCCGGTGGTCCGCGCCTTCGAGGTGGACCTCATTCGCGAGCTCGACCGCAAGAAGCTCGGGGCGGCGAAGGTCATCGTCGGCCACGACGTGCCCGCCGACCTGGGGGGCTCCGGGGACCTGGTCGTGGACCTCCCCGGCCTGGAGGCGGTGAGCGACGAGGCGGCTCCCGTCCTCGACGTCCTCGTCGGCCAGCTCCTCGCGTTCTTCCGCTGCCTCACCATCGGCCTTCGCCCCGACATGCCTTCCGACGACGGCGTGATCAGCCGCGTCGTGGAGGACTTCGCCATCCACCGCCGGGCCTGATCGCCTCCGCAGGATGAAGCGGGTCCTCGTCGTGGGCGAGATCAACGTGGACCTGATCCTCCAGGGCGCCCACGCCTTGCCCACCCCGGGCAAGGAGGTCCTGGTCGACGACGTCGTCCTGACCCTGGGCAGCGCGTCGGCGATCTGCGCGATGGGGCTGGCGCGGCTGGGCACGCCAGTGGCCTTCCTGGGCAAGGTGGGAACGGATCCCTGGGGCGAGTTCTGCCTGGACGTCATGCGCGCGGCCGCCATCGACGTCTCGCGCGTGATCGCAGAGGCGAAGATCAAGACGGGGGTGACCGTCTCCGTCACTTCGCCGCGCGATCGCGCGCTCGTGTCGTATCTGGGCTCGATCCGCGCCCTGCGCGCGGAGGACGTCCCCGACCGCGCCTTTCGCGGCTTCGACCACCTTCACGTGTCGTCCTACTTCCTGCAGGAAGGCCTGCGCCCGGGGATCCGGGGACTCTTCGCGCGCGCACACGCGGCCGGGCTCACCACTTCTCTCGATCCCGGGTTCGACCCCAGCGAGCGTTGGGATCCGGACATCGTGGCCACCCTGGCCGAGACCGACCTCTTCTTTCCGAACGAGGTCGAGGTGGCGGCGATCGCGCGCTGTCCCGACGTCGCGGACGCGCTGCGCCGGCTCGAGAACGGCCGCACGCGCGTGATCGCCAAGCTCGGGGCCCAGGGCTGCCTGACCCTCGAGGACGGCCGTCCCCTCGCCGTGCCCGCCTTCCGCATCGATCCCGTGGACACCACCGGCGCCGGCGATTCCTTCGACGCGGGCTTCCTGCATGCCTGGCTGCGCGGGATGCCGTTGCTCGACTCCCTGCGCTGGGGAGCGGCCTGCGGCAGCCTCTCCACGCGCGGACTCGGCGGCACGGGCCGCCAGGCGGACGTCGCCGAAGTCGAGCGGCTGGTCGCGTCCGCCTCGTGATCACCGTCGGCGGGTTCAACACCTCCGTCGACAAGACCCTCGAGCTCGACCTCCTGCGGCCGGGCGAAGTGCATCGCGTGCGGCGCGTGCAGTCCTGGCCGGGCGGAAAGGGGCTGCACGTCGCGCTCACCGTGGCCGCGCTGGGGGAGCCGGTGCGTCTGGTCGGACTGATCGACGCGGCGCACCGAAGCGAGTTCGAGGACGCGCTGGGCGCGCGTGGCGCCACGTTCGTGGGCGTGGAGACGAAGGGCGCCTTGCGCACGTGCCTGGCCATGCGCGACCAGGGCGGCGCGCGGATCACCGAGATCCTGGAGCCGGGCCCCGCGCTCGAACCCGCGACCCGTGACGAGCTGAGTTCGCGCTTCCTGAGCCTCGCCCGCGATTCCGCCGTCGCCGTCCTCTCCGGAAGCACGCCGCCCGGCTTCCGGGAAGGCGCGTACGGCGAGCTCGTCGCGTCCCTGCGGGAGGCGAAGGTGCGCTGCCTGGTCGACGCGAGCGGGGAGCGGCTGCGCCTCGCCGTCGAGGCCCGGCCGTTCCTCGTCAAGCCCAATCGCGAGGAGGCGCAGGCCCTCTCCGGCCAGACCATCGACGGGCCGGCGGCGGCGGCGTGGGTGGCGCGGGCGCTGGCCGCGCGCGGGGTGCAGATGCCGGTCGTGTCCCTCGGCGCGGCGGGGGCGGTGGCGGCATTTGAAGGACGCGCCGCCCACGCGTGGGTCTCCGTGCCCGGCGCCGCGCATCCTGTCGGCTCCGGCGACTGCCTGCTCGGCGGCCTGGCCGTGGGGCTCGCGCGCGGGGACGCGCCCGTCGACGTGCTGCGCCTGGGCGTCGCTTGCGGCGCCGCCAACGCGCTCCGCCCGGAGACGGGATGGGTGCGCCGCGAGGACGTCGACGCGCTGCGGCCGCAGGTCGCCAGCGCCTGGATCGACCCATGATCGGACGATACCGATGGTGGATCGGGACGCTCCTCTTCCTGTCCACCGTCATCAACTACATCGACCGGCAGACCCTCAGCGTCCTCGGCCCCCACCTGAAGACGGAGTTCGGATGGACGAACGAGAAGTTCGCCTGGA
>DASTLK010000351.1:0-2525 GCA_035715025.1 Vicinamibacteria bacterium | reverse complement strand
CCTTGTAGTCGTCCCACTGGTACTCGGGGGCGACGATGCCGTAGCCGACGAACACGACCTCCGCGTTTTCGAGTCGTGCTTCCGGAGCCGCCACGCCGGAGAAGGCGATGTAGTCGTCCTTGTACTTGAGGTCGACCTTGTCGCCGCCCTTGCTGACCGTGGCCACGTCGGGGTTGTGGCTGGTGATGCCCACGATGTCGAGGGGCTGCAGCCATCCCCCGGCCGGGGCTCCCGGCTGGAGTCCGGCCGCCTCCATCTGGGCGGCGATGTACTGCTGGGCCAGCCGATCGCCCGTCGTGGCCGGTCCGCGCCCTCCGAGCAGATCGCTGGAGAGGAAGCGGATGTGCCCCCGGAGCAGGTCGGCATTGATCGTACGCGCGGCCGCACGCTCCGGCGCGGTGAGCATCACGGGAGCCACCGCGGGGGTGGTGGCCATGGCCAGGAGGGCGGCAGCGGCAAGTCTCATGGACCTCCTCGTTCGCTGTGATCAGGATAACCTCAGGCTCCGCGAACGCCTGTGCGCCAATGCTATAGTGCCCACGTTCCTACCCACGTGAGACAGCACACGACCCAGCCCCGCTCGAAGGCGGAGACCCCGCGTCGGTCGCGGACCACCGTGCCCACGCGACCCCAGGTGTTGCGCCCTGCGCTGGTGTCCATTCCCGGAGGGCGGTTCCGCATGGGCGCCGCGGGCGGACGCCCGGACGAATCGCCGGTCCACGACGTCGAAGTGGCCGCTTTCGCGCTCGGGCGGACCCCCGTCACCCGCGCGGAGTACGAGCCGTTCCTCGCCGCGACGCCGACGGAGGCGCCGCCGTGGTGGCAGGACCTCGCCTTCTCCCACCCCGATCAACCGATCGTCGGGGTGACCTGGTTCGATGCCGTGGCCTACACGGACTGGCTGTCCCAGGTCGTCGGCGGCCGATGGCGGCTGCCCACAGAGGCGGAGTGGGAGCGCGCGGCGCGCGGCGGCCTCGAGGATGCGCCGACGGCGTGGGGAGCCTCGCTTCCGGCGGACGAAGTGCCGCCCGGCCGGGACGCGCCCTGGTGCGTCGGCCAGGGCACTCCGAACGGCTACGGCCTCTACGACATCACGACGATCGTCCACGAGTGGTGCCTCGACTGGTACGCGGAAGGCTTCTACGCCGTCTCGCCGCTTCGCGACCCGCGCGGTCCGGACGAGGGGCAGCGCAAGGCCAGCCGGGGCGGCTCGTGGCGGCATCACGTCCGATGGTCGCCGCCCGCGGCCCGGAGCAGCCTGCCCCCGACGTACCAGTACGCCGACTACGGCTTCCGCGTGGTCCGGGAAGAGGGATGAGCACGCAGAGCTCGCCGTCCGGACCGGAGCGCCGTCGTGTCGAGCGCGTACCGATGGCGCCGACGGGCGGGCCGGTGTCCGTGGTCGGCGCGCGGCTGATCGACGTCAGCCCCTACGGAATGATGATCGAGTCGCCGCTGGCGATGACCGAGGACGCCGTGCTGAAGTTCCGCGTCGCGGTCGAGGGCCGCAAGACGGACGTCTCCGCGCGCGTGGCCTGCTGCACGCCACGGGCCGGGACGCGGCACGCGTACGGCATCGGCCTCGAGTTCCTCGACATGCCCAGCGAGGTGCGGGAACAGATCCGGGGCGTCCTCGTCCGCCACACGGCCGCGCACCCGGCGCCCTGATCAGCGGCCGCACTGCGGCCACCATCACGGTGTGTGGCTGCGCTGCGGCCACCATCAGGGTGTGTGGCTGCGGCCGACGAGACCGATCCGGCCCGCGCCCGCCGCGCGCGAGACGTCCATGGCCTCCACCGCGCGGCCGTAGCTGACGGGGCCATCGACACGCAGGAAAACCGTGCGGTCGGCCCGCGTGGCCAGCAGGTCCCGGAGCTCGCTCTCCAGTTCCGCGATCGTGCTGAGCCGGCGCCCGTCGAGGTCGACCGAATCGGTGCGGACGGCAATCAGCGGCGGCCCTGGCCGCGGACCATCCGTAGCGCCGGGCGGCGCGGGCAGGGCCGCATCGAGGCCACGCTGCGTCACGGGGGTGACGAGCATGAACAGGATCAGCAGGACGAGCATCACGTCGATGAGGGGCGTGACGTTCGGCTCCGCCGCGGGCGCGAGGCCTACGCCGGTCCTCATCGGTGCGCGATGAAGCGGACGGTGACGGTCATCAGCACCGCCACCGGCACCCCGTTCAGGCGCGTGGGCGTGTAGCGCCATTGGCGCACGGCATTGAGAGCCGACTCGTTGAACAGCGGATGGCCGGCCATGACGCGAGCGTCGGCGACGTGTCCGGTGGGATCGATCGTGCACTCGAGGACCACCGTTGCGCTGATCCCGGCGGGGCGCGCGATCTCGGGATAGATCGGGACGACGTAAGTGGTGCGAATCGGCGGCTTGATGCCGTCGCTGATGCGAAAGGGACTGGTGCCCGTGCCCTCGGGAACGCCTGGAGGCCCAACGCTCGGACCGTCGCCGCTGGCCCGCCCCGACCCATCGCAATGCACAAGACACGGAATCCGCCCGTCGTCGGGAGG
>DASTLK010000350.1:0-6957 GCA_035715025.1 Vicinamibacteria bacterium | reverse complement strand
CGGCTCGCTGGTCGAGATGAGCGAGCGCGCCGAGCTGTCGGTCACGGCCCGCGGGCGCGACACCACCATCCATCTCATGCGCGGCCGCATCATCGTGCAGGCCGCGAAGCGGCGCAGCGGACACCTGCGCGTGGCCTCCGGTGACTGCACGGTCAGCGTCACCGGGACCGTCTTCTCCGTGAACAACGGCATCAAGGGCTCGCGCGTCTCCGTCTTCGAGGGCTCGGTGAGGGTGGCCGGCATGGGAGACGAGCAGGTGCTCGCCCCCGGCGACCAGTGGGCGACGAGCGCGGCCATGGAGTCAGTGCCGCTGCGAGAAGAGATCGCGTGGAGCGCGGACGTGGATCGTCACCTTGCGCTCTTGTCGGAGATGAAGGTCCTCCGTGAGCGTTTCCGGACCGTGCCCACGCCCGGCCTGCGTTACGACAGCCGCCTCCTGGGCGTCCTGCCCGAAGAGGCCGTGCTCTTCGCGTCGGCGCCGAACTACGGGCAGGCTCTCGCCGAGGCGCACCGCCTGTTCCGCGACCGCCTGCAGGAGAGCGCGGTGCTGCGCGAGTGGTGGGCCCAGGTCGACCCCGCGCGTCACGGTGGGCCGGACCTGGCGACGGTCGTCGAGAAGGTCAGCGGGTTCTCGGACTTCCTGGGCGAAGAGATCGTCCTGGCCGCGGTGGACACGGGGGGACCCGAGCGCGTCGTCCCCCTCGTCCTGGCCGAGGTGCGCAAACCCGGGCTGCGCGAGTTCCTTGAGGGCGAGCTGGCGCGCCTCCCCTCTCCGGAAGGGGATCACCACCCGGTGAGGATCGTGGACGAGGGTGAGGTCCCCGGCCCCGGCGCGGAGGGAGACATCTTCATCCTGCTTCGCCCCGGGCTGATGGCGGTGTCGGTCCGCGGCGCGGACCTGCAGCGGCTGGCCGCGCGCCTCGACCGGGCGCCCGCTCGGCCCGGTCTCGAGAGCACGCCTTTCGGCGCCCGGATCGCGGAGGCCTACGCGGATGGCGTGGGACTCCTGTTCGCGGCGGATCTGCAGCGGATCTCGGCCCGGGTGGCGGCGTCGGGGGCCAGCGCGCGCCGCGACGAGACTCTCCACCGCGCGGGGATCGACGGGCTGCGCTACCTCGTCTTCGAGCGGAAGCAGGTCGCGGACGAGGCGCGCACACAGGCGGTGTTGGCCTTCGACGGGGCGCCGCGCGGGATCGTCTCGTGGCTGGCCGCGCCGGCGCCCATGGGCACGCTCGACTTCGTCTCGCCCGCGGCCCTGGGCGCGGCCGCGTTCGTGGCCAAGAGCCCGGCCCTCATCTTCGACGACCTCGTGTCCATGGCCGTGGGCGCACCCGGAGGCGCGGGCGACGATCTGGCGGCCCTGGAGTCGAAGCTCGACCTGCACATCCGCGAGGACCTCGCGGAGACGCTGGGGGGCGAGTTCGCGGTCGCCCTGGACGGGCCGCTGCTTCCGACGCCGGCCTGGAAGCTCGTGGTCGAGGTGGCCGATCCGGCACGCCTGCAGTCCTCGCTGGAGGTCCTCGTGCGGCGTGCCAACGAAGAGGCCACGCGCGCCGGACGACCGGCGCTGGTCCTGGAATCCGAGGACGTGGGCGGGCAGGCGTACCACGTCATCCGCGGGGCTCGTCTGCCCGTCGAGCTGCACTACGCGCTCGCGGAGGGATACCTGGTGGCCGCGCCGTCACGCGCGCTCGTGATGCGCGCCTTGCAGACGCGCGCGTCGGGAGACACGCTGGCCCGCTCCGCGTCGTTCCGCGCGCTGTTCCCGCCCGACCGCGACGTCAACGTCTCCGGCCTCGTGTACGAGAACCTGGGACCGATGGTGCGCTCGTTGCTCGACGCCCCGGGCGCGGGTACGCTCACCGCGGACCAGCGGCGCTCCTTCGATGGATTGACGCGGGACGCGCGGCCCGCGGTCCTCTGCGCCTACGGGGAGCCGAGCGCGGTGCGCGTGGCCGGACTGGGCGGCGTGTTCGACCTCGACACCGCCGACCTCGCGCTGCCGATGTTGCTGGAACGCGTGCGGCGGGAAACTTCGCGGCTGGCGACTCCGTAGAAAGGACCAGTGCCACCCGTCATCGAGCTGGACCGCCTCGTCGTGCGCCTCGGAGGGCGCACGATCCTGGACGGCGTGACCGGCACGCTCTCCGGCCACGCGATCGGGCTGCTCGGCCCCAACGGGGCCGGGAAGTCGACCCTGATCAATGCGCTGCTCGGGTTCCACCCGGCGGCCTCCGGTGCCGTGCGCGTCTTCGGCGCGGACGTGCGCGAGGCCAAGGCGCTGCGCCGGCTCATCGGATACATGCCGGAGAACGACGCGTTCATCTCGCACATGACGGGCGTGCGCTTCGTCCGTTACATGGCGGAGCTGGCCGGCCTCCCCGCGGAGGCGGCCCTGGAGCGCGCGCACGAGGCATTCTTCTACGTGGGGCTCGGCGAGGCTCGCTACCGCAAGCTCGGCACGTACTCGCTGGGCATGAAGCAGCTGGCCAAGCTCGCCCAGGCCATCGCGCACGGGCCGCGCCTGCTCCTGCTCGACGAGCCCACCAACGGCCTCGACCCGCCCGCGCGGCAGCGGATGATCCGTCTCATCCGCGAGATCCGCGACGCGGGCCAGATGCACGTCCTCATCTCGTCCCACCTGCTGCGCGACGTCGAGGAGACGTGCGAGGAGGTCGTCATCCTCAAGCAAGGCCGGATCGCCGCCCACTGCGACCTGGAATCGGAGCGGCGCTCCAACCGCAAGTTCGTGGAGCTGGAGACGGTCGGGGCCGCGACGTCCTTCACCGACGCCGTGCAGGGCCTGGGCGCGGAGTGCGCGTTCTATCCCAACGGCCATGGCATCGCCCGGGTCAAGGTCGTGCTGCCGGACGAGGTCGAGATGCGCGAGCTGTTCCGTCTCGCCGCCGAGCACGACGTGCAGATCCGCCGCATGAACTACCGCCGCGATTCCCTGGAGGACATCTTCCTGGCCGCCATGAAGGAAGAGGGAGGCGCCCGTGGCCGTCCATAAGCGGGCCTACCGGCCCTACGAGGGACCACTCACCTCCGAGCGCTGGCGCTTCCTCGTCCTGCCGCGCTACGGGCTCCTGGAGCTGTTCGAGTCGCGCCTGCTCACTGTGTTCTGTGTCCTCTGCTTCGTGCCCTTCCTCATCGCGGCCGCCGCGATCTACATCGCCTACAGCCCGGCCGCGCGTGCCCTGCTCGAGATCTCGTCCGCGGGCGACTTCGTCCGCAAGCCGGACTTCTTCTTCGCGACGCTCACCCTCCAGGGCGGGCTCGCCTTCCTGCTCAGCGCGTGGGTGGCGCCGGTGCTCGTCTCGCCCGACCTCGTCAACGGAGCCTTGCCCCTGTATCTCTCGCGTCCGTTCACTCGGGCGGAGTACGTGGTCGGCAAGGCCACCGTGCTCCTGACCCTGCTCTCCGCCATCACCTGGGTGCCGGGGCTCGTGCTCTTCGCGCTGGAGGCGGGGCTGGCCGAGGGCTGGGGCGCCGCGAACGTCCGGATCGCCGTCGCGGTGTTCGCGGGTTCGTGGGTGTGGATCCTCGTGCTCACGCTCCTGGGCCTCGCCCTCTCCGCCTGGATCCGCTGGAGGGTCGTGGCCACCGGCTCGCTCGCCGGCGTCTTCTTCATGGGGGCGGCCTTCGGGGAGATGTGGCACGAGCTGCTGCACGGGCCGTGGGGTCGCCTGGCGAACCTCTATTACCTGGTGGGACTCGTGTGGCGGAGCCTGTTCGGCATGTTCTCTTCGCGTTCGATGGCCCAGGAGATGTTCAATGAGGGGCCCGGCCGCGACCTGCCCACCTGGGCGGCCTGGGCGGGACTGGCCGCGGCGGCCGCGCTGTCGGTGTGGCTCCTCGAGCGGCGGCTGCGCGCCCGCGAGGTGGTGTCGTGAGCGCGGAGCGGCGGATCACCTTCGAGGACGTCTCGAAGTTCTACGGCGAGGTGCTCGGCGTCAACCGCGTGACCCTCTCCCTGCCGCCGGGAATCACCAGCCTCGTCGGGCCCAACGGCTCCGGCAAGACGACGCTCATGAACCTCCTGACCGGGCTCATCCGCCCGACACGAGGACGCCTCACCGTGCTGGGGCTTCACCCCGACGACACCGTCGCCCTCGGCCGGCGCGTCGGCTACTGCACGCAGTTCGACTCGTTCCCGCGGGGCGTCACCGGCCGCTCCTTCATCCGCGGATGGCTGGGCCTGCACGGCCTGGGCGCCGCCGAAGCCGACCGCCTGACGGCGGAGACGCTGGAGCGGGTCGGGATGACGGAAGCGGCCGATCGCAAGATCGCGGCCTACAGCAAGGGCATGCGCCAGCGGATCCGCTTGGCCCTGTCGCTGAGCCACCGGCCCGAGGTCCTGGTCCTGGACGAGCCGCTCAACGGCCTCGATCCCATGGCCCGCGCCGAATGCCTGGCCCTCTTCCAGGGGCTCGCGCGCGAGGGGCTGCACGTCGTGATCTCGAGCCACATCCTCCACGAGGTGGATCGCGTGTCCGACCACGTGGTCCTGCTCAGCCACGGCTACGTGGTGGCCGAAGGACAGATCCACGACGTCCGCACCGAGGTCACCGATCATCCGATGCAGATGCTGGTCCGCTGCAACCGCCCGCACGCGCTGGCCGCGGGCCTGTTCGCCGCCGATCACGTGGTCGAGGTGCGGATCCACCCCGACGGCAAGGGCCTGCTCGTGCGCACCCGCGATGCGGCGGCCTTCCATCGCCAGCTCAACCGGATCGTGCTCGAGAGCGAGATCGAGCTGGAAGCGGTCTCACCCGCGGACGACGACGTGGGCGCGGTCTACCAGTACCTGATCGGCTCGGATACGGAGGCGGTGTGAACGCGATGGGGCAGGCCTTGGCCGTGATGCGGATGGAGCTGCGCCGTGGCGTTTCCTGGCGCAGCTTCTGGGTGATCGCCATGGCGTTCGCGCCGGTGGTCATCATCGCCGCGCACGCGATCGAGGACCACACGCACCCGCTCGAACAAGAGACCCTGATCCTGAACGGCATCGTCCAGATCTACTACGTCCGCTTCGGCCTCTTCTTCGGCTGCCTCGGCCTCTTCCTGCGCCTGGTGCGGGGGGAAGTCGCGGAGCGGACGCTGCACTACCTGTTCCTCGCGCCCCTGCGCCGGGAAGCGCTCCTGGTCGGCAAGTTCCTCGCCGGAGTGGTCACGACCGTCCTCGTGTTCGGGACGGGCGTGACCGCCTCCGTGCTCTTGATGTACGGACACTTCGGCGAGGGGCGGATGGTCCTCGCCCACGGGCCGGGCCTGGCCCATCTCCGCCTCGACCTCCTGGTCGTCCTGCTGGGCTGCCTGGGCTACGGCGCCGTGTTCCTGGCCTTCAGCCTGCTCTTCAAGAACCCCGTCGTCCCCGCCGTCGCCCTCCTGTTCTGGGAAGGCGTCAACGCCGCGCTGCCCGCCTGGCTCAAGCACGTCAGCGTGACCTTCTATCTCAAGCCGCTCTTCCCGGTGGAGCTGCCGATGAAGGGGGTCTTGAGCCTCTTCACCGTCGTGGCGGAGCCGACGCCGGTCTGGCTGGCCGTGTCGGGTCTCTTCGCCTTCACCTTCCTGGTGGTCGCCCTGGCGTGCTGGCGGATGAGAGGAATCGAGGTCTCGTACAGCTCGGACTGAGCGGCCTCAATAGACGAGGACGCCGAACCCCCAGCACAGCAGCGCGTTCGCGGTGGCCATCGTGAAGTCGTCCGTCCCGCGGGGCGAGAACAGCTCGAGGAGCGTGTTCGAGAGCGAGATCACGACGGCCAGGATGGCCCAGGTCAGGGGCAGGTGGCGGCTGAAGACCACGGCCAGGCAGACGGCGAGGGAGGCGACGAAGCCCGCCACCGTCCCTGCCACCGACTTGCGGTTGACCTCACCCATGCCCCAGACCCGCAGCTTCTGCTTGCCGATGAGCGAGCCCACGATCTCGGCGGCGGCGTCGGCGGCGAGGTAGGAGGGCCAGATGAAGGCGAACAGGGGGGCGAACGTCTGGGGCGGGAAGTGGATGGCGAGCCGCGCCGAGACCGGGACGAAGATGAATTTGAACGTGCCCCACAGGGTCGAGATGAGCAGGCAGTTCGCGCGTCCGAGGACGCCGTCCATGATGCGCGCCTGCGCGCCGTAGACCACGCGTCCGAAGAACCCGTCCGAGTAGTAGAAGGCCAGGAACAGCCAGCTCAGGGCCATGGCGTCGAACAGGCTGTCCGCGGCGCCGAACTGCAGGTACTCCGGCTTCGGGTCCACGGACACTCGTCCGTAGATGTAGAGGAAGCCCATGATCCCGAGGGTCAGGAAGCGGCCGCGCCGGCCGACCATGTCCGTGATACGGATGCGGCGCTCGGAGTAGCGGCTCAGGTACTCCGAGAGGACGAACGGACGGTTCATGCGCGAGGTGAACACCTCGCGCACCTCGTCCTTCGACATGCCCACGAACCGGCGGAGGAGCAGGGCGCGGATGCCCCACCAGATCAAGCCCCAGATCACGCTGAAGACGAGGAAGCCGAAGAAGACGTTGAGGAGGGCCTGCTTGTCGATGCGGTACTTGCCGAAGAACGGGGCGCGCTCGGGGCCGAGCACCATCACCACCACCCAGAAGAGGGTGATCCCGCAGTTGTAGAGCAGCGATCCCTGGAAGACCCGGCGGGCGGTGCGAAGGTGATGCTCGGCCGGGCCGGGAGGGACGGGGATCGCCTCGGCGATGGGCTCCGCGCTCATGGCGCGCGATCGTACCCCAGGCCCCGATCCGCGCCTACTTGACGGAGGGGGCCTGCGGCACGTCGGTGAGCGGCGGGAGATGCGCGAAGAGCTGCGCCATCTCCACGAACTGGCGGAGCTCGTCGAGGGTGATGCGCTGGTCGACGGTGGCCAGCACCAGGCCGTGGCGCAGCATCCGCGCGTGATAGCTGCGCCGGTGGGGGCCGAGGTCCGCGAAGTCGACGGGCACCTCGTGGGGCG
>DASTLK010000349.1:0-12091 GCA_035715025.1 Vicinamibacteria bacterium | reverse complement strand
CTTCCGATTATAGGTGTGGGTCTTGGCCCCCTTGATTGGGCTCCGGCTTCAGGCGAAGATAAGACGAAAGTCATTCGCTTCTCCCATGGCCATCAAGCCGGGCGTTCCCGCCCCGAACCTCGCCCTGCGAATGGGCGGGGTGGACCTGCGCGAGCAGGGCGGCGTCACGTACCGCGAGCTCCGATCGCGCTCGCTCCTCAACAAGTGCGACTCGCCGCGCATGCCCTTCGCCTGGACGGTGAACCCCTACCGCGGCTGCGCCATGGGCTGCCGGTACTGCTACGCGACCTACACGCACGAGTTCATGGGCATCACGACGCCGGAGGCGTTCCACTCGCTCGTGTACGTCAAGACGGGGGCGGAGGAGGAGACGGCGCGCCGGCTGGCCGCGGTCGTCAAGAAGGGCCAGCGCATCGCGCTGGGGACGGCCACCGATCCCTACCAGCCGGGGGAAGCGCAGGCGCGCGTCACCCGCGGGTTCCTGGAGATGGTCGCGCAGCACCGCAACGCGCGCCTCGGCATCGTGACCAAGGGCGCGCTCATCCTGCGCGACCTCGACCTGCTGCGGCGGATCCATTCCCGGTCGCGGCTGAGCGTGCACGTCTCGCTCATCACCCCGCATGCGGAGTTGGCGCGCCGCCTCGATCCCTGGGCTCCCCCACCGGACGTCCGCATCGAGGTCATGCGCCGGCTGGTGCAGGCGGGCATCGTGGCCTGGCTCGGCCTGGCCCCCGTCCTGCCCGCGATCACGGACGACGAGGCCAGCCTCGACCTGCTCCTCGGCCGCGTGGCCGGGGCCGGCGTGCGCCACATGTTCGCGAACGTCCTTTTCCTGCGCTCGCCCACGAAGGAGAAGTTCCTCCGCTGGCTCGCCGCCGACTTCCCCGCTTATCTCGAGGCCTACCGGCGGGCCTACGCGGACCGCGTCTACTTCGGCGGGCGCTATCGCGAGACGATCGACGCGCGTGTGCGCGTCCTGAAGCACAAGCACGGCTTCGAGGACGTGGAGAGGGACCGCGACTTCGTGGAGCCGGAGCAGATGAAGTTGGGCTGGTGCTAGGCTCCACTCAGGATCGACGTCACGGAGGTCTCGTGAGCGGCATTCGGCTGGAGAGGACGGGCGCGCTGGTCACCGTGCGCTTCGACAAGGCGCGCGGCAACGCGATCGACGAGCCGTTCACGCAGGAGCTGCTCCAGGTCGCCAAGGAGCTCGGGGCCGATGCGGGCGTGCGGGGCGTGCTGCTCGCCTCCGCGCACCCCAAGCTCTTCAGTCCCGGGCTCGACCTCGTCACCCTGCTCGAGTACGACCGCGCCGCCATGGAGCGCTTCATGCGGCTCTTCGCGCAGGCGGTCTGGGCGCTCTACGCGCTGCCCAAGCCGGTGGTGGCCGCGATCAACGGCCACGCCGTGGCCGGGGGCTGCATCCTCGCCCTCACCGCGGACTACCGCATCCTGAGGCGCGGCGGCGTCCAGGTCGGCCTCAACGAGGTCAAGGTCGGCGTGCCCCTGCCCTGGTCGGTCGCGCTGCTCCTGCGCGCCTCCGTGCCGGCGTCCGCGCTCACCCAGGTCGCGCTGCTGGGCCGCAACTTCGCCGACGACGACGCGATCGCCGCCGGCCTCGCCGACCAGCTCGCGGACGCGGACGGATTCGAGGACTTCGGCCGCGCGCGCCTCGAGGAGTTCGCGGACAAGGACACCGCCTCCATCGCGATCACCAAGGGCTACCTGCGCGACGGCGTCCTGCGCGAGATGCGCGCCCGCGAGAGCGAAGAGATGGACGCCTGGCTCGAGCGGTGGTTCTCCGACGGCACGCGCGAGCGCATCCGCCAGATCGTGGCCGGGATGGGCAAGGGGCGCTGAGGCTCAGCCCTGGGCGCGTCGGCGGCGCGCCCGCCACCAGAGCAGGGCGACGAGAGCGACGGTGAAGAGGGCGACGATCGCGAGCACGCGGTTGGCGTCGTCGAGCAGGGCCACGGCGGACGGCCAGCTCTGGCCCAGGAACGATCCGGCCGCGACGAGGAACGCGTACCAGATCGCGGAGGCGGAGGCGGACGGGATCAAGGCGCGCGCGGGCCGCATTCCGGCCACCCCCGCGAACGGCGTGACCGCCGCCCGCACGCCGGGCAGGAACCGGCTGACGAAGATGCCGTACACCCCGTGCCGCCCGTAGGCCTTCTCCAGGGCGGCGATCGCCTCCGGCGGCATGAGCTTGCGCCGCCAGCCCGTCGCGAAGAAGCGGCGCCCGTGGGCGCGGGCGTAGAAGTACATTCCCGCGGACGACGCGGTGTTGCCCATCCAGCACAGCAGGCCCAGGAGCGGCGCGGACACGATCCCCTGCCGCCCGAGGAACGCGCCCAGGACCACGGCCACGTCGGCGGGTACGGGCGGGAACACGTTCTCCAGCGCGGACAGGGCGATCAGCACCGCGTAGACGGCCAGGCCAGGGAGTTGGGCCACCCATTGCAGGAAGGCCTCAGCCACCGAGCATCGCCTCGCGCACGAGGTGGACGATCGAGGAATAGGGGCGGCCGACCGCCCGCGACATCCCGATCTCGCAGGTGCGGCAGGTCGAATACAGGCCGGTGCTCCCGTGGCCAGAGAGAGCGCCCACTTCCGAGGCCTCGCGCGCCGTCGCCGCTCGCGTCAGCTCCGGCACCACGAACCCGCGGTCCCCGGCGAAGCCGCAGCACTCCGCGCCGGGCGGGATCACGACCTCCTCCGCGTGGGCGCGCGCGACGGCGAGGAGGTCGGGCAGCGCGCCCAGCTTCACGAGGGTGCAGGTCGGATGCAGCACCGCGCGACCGGGCCGCCGGAACCGCCCCTGGAGACGCGGCAGGACATCGCGGGCCCAGAAAGTCGAGAAGTCGCGCATCCGGACCGCGCGGCCGGTCTGCCGGAGGTGCGCGGCGGCCAGCTCGTTGAGCGTCCCCGCGCAGGGCGAGGCGTCGGTGACGACGGTATGGCGGCCCTTCTCGGAGGCCGTCCACAAGGCCTCGGCCGCGGACGAGGCGCAACGGGCCGCCGCCTCCGGGAAGGCCTTGCTCGAGAACGGCATCCCGCAGCACAGGCCCGCGATCCCCGCGGGATAGGCGACCTCGAAGCCGGCGGCGTGCAGCACGTCCACCATCGCCTCCGGCGTGGCGGGCTCGGGCTCGCCGGGCATCGGGCCCATCATCCGGACGAGGCAGCTCGGGAAATAGACCACGCGCTCGCCGGTGCCGGCCACGGCGACGGGCACCGTGGGCCGGCCCGGGTCGCGGAGTGGCGCCGGCTTGCCAGGCAGCGGCATGTCCGCGGGGAGGTGGGGCAGCAGGCTCGGCGCGAGCGCGTGGAGGAGCGCGCTGCCGCGGTCCACGATCCACCCCCCGCCCGGAACGCTCCGCAGGGTGCGCGCGGTGCCCAGGGCCAGGCGCGCCGCGCTCATCACCCAGCCGTAGTGGCCGGCCAGGCGCTCGGCCCCGCGCCGCCGCGCGGGCGGATGGGAGGCGATCAGCGTCTCCTTGACCAGCGCGCCGGTGTCGATGTGGACGGGGCACGACGTCGAGCACATCGAATCGCGGCTGCAGGTCGCGATGCCCTCGTAGTCGTAGTCGGCGAGCAGGGCCGCCCGCCAGGCGCGCGCCTCGTCGTTGTCGGTCGTGGAGAGGCGCTGGAGCTCGCGGGTGACCACGATGCGCTGGCGCGGGCTCAGGGTGAGGAAGCGCGAGGGACAGCGCGGCTCGCAGAACCCGCACTCGATGCACTTGTCCGCGGTCGGGGAGATGGTGGGCAGGCCCTTGAGGTCCTTGAGATGGAGCTGGGGGTCGTCGCTGAGGACGACGCCGGGATTGAGGATGCCGTCGGGGTCGAGCAGGGCCTTGATCCGCTGCATGACCCCGTAGGCGCGATCGCCCCATTCGTCGCGCACGAACGGCGCCATGTTGCGGCCGGAGCCGTGCTCGGCCTTGAGCGCGCCGTCGTACTTCCCCACCACGATCTCGACCAGCTCGCGCATGAAGGCGTCGTAACGGCGCACGGTGGCGGGAAGGGCGAAGTCCTTCGCGAACACGAAGTGCAGGTTGCCGTCGCGGGCGTGGCCGAAGGTGATGGCTTCGTCGAAGCCGTGCTTGACGTAGAGGACCTGCAGGTCGGTGATGGCTTCGGCCAGCCTCTCCACCGGCACCACGATGTCCTCGATCACGACCGCGGTGCCGGTCGGCCGCATCCCTCCCACGGAAGGGAACAGGCCCTTCCGCAGGTGCCAGTGACGGTCGCGCTCCGCGGGATCGGTCGTGAAGGCGGCGGGAGCGAGCAGGCGGAAGCCGGCCAGGCGCTCCTCGGCCAGGCGCACCTGGGCGGCCAGGGCCGGGGGGGTGTCGGCACGGAACTCGACCAGGAGGGCCGCCGTGCGGTCGCCGATCGCGAACGGATAGTCGCGGTCGCCCGCCTGCGAGCGCAGCGAGGCCGCGTCCATGATCTCCAGCGCGGCCGCGCCCGCGGCCACGAGCGGCGCCACCGCCGCTCCCGCCTCCGCCAGCTCGTCGAAGAAGAGGAGGGCGGCCGCCCGCTGCGGCGGCTCGGGGACGGTCCTGAGCGTCACGTCGGCCACGAAGCCGAGCGTGCCCTGGGAGCCGACCATCAGGTGGGCCAGGATCTGCACCGGGGTGTCGTGGTCGAGGAGGGCGTTGAGCGCATACGCGGTCGTCTGCTTGCGCGCGAACTTGACCGTGATGCGCGCGGCCAGGGGCGCGTCCGCGCGCACCTCGTCGCGCAGGCCCAGCAGGGCCGCGTGGAGGTCGGGGCGGGCGCGGCGGAGCTCCTCGTCCGCGTCCGCACGGGCGGTGTCGATCACGGTGCCGTCCGCGAGCATGAAGTGGAGAGCGTCCAGCGTGTGGTAGCTGTTCTGGACGACCCCGCAGCACATCCCGGAGGAGTTGTTGGCGACGATGCCGCCGATCATGCAGGCGTCGATCGACGCCGGATCGGGGCCCAGGCGGCGGCCGAGCGGGGCCAATACCCGGTTGAGGTAACCGCCGACCACGCCCGGCTGGCTCCAGAGGCGGCGCCCGTCGTCGAGCACGCGGTAGCGGCCCCAGAACGGGGCCAGCTCCACGAGGATGTCGTCCGTCAGCGCCTGGCCGGAGAGGGACGTCCCGGCGGTGCGCAGGGTCAGATGACGGCCCTTCGCGCGCGCGTAGGCGAAAAGGGCGCGGACTTCCTCCAGGTCGCGCGGGCGCACCACGACCTCCGGGATCATCCGGTAGATCGAGGCGTCGACCGAGCGCGCCACGCGGTCGATCGGCCGGGCCAGCACGCGTTCGGGCGCGAGCAGTGTCTCGAGGTCGCGGACGAGGGCTCTGTCGCGCCCGAGCATGCGCAGCGCGCTAGCTCGAGGGCACGGCGACGGGGACGTGGAACCGGTACACGGTCCCGCCCGCGTTGAGGGTGATGTGGGCAGACGAATGCGTGGTCAAGCGGTCACGGGTGCGCCCCGAAGAGTCGGTGACCAGGACCTTGCCGCCCGAATACAGGCTGCCGGCGGAAGTCCGCAAACGCACCTGGACCCCGGCGAACGGCACGCCGCCCCGCTTCTGGAGCCGGACGAGGATCTGCGCCTCTCCTCCCGCGGGCGGCAGACGGGACGGCTCCGCCCAGGCCGCGACGATCACGTCCTCCGGCGCCTTGTCCACCGGCAGCGGTGGAGGCGGCGAGTCCGGGGCGACGGGCGGCGGCGGCCCCGCCTCCGGACCATGCCGGATCACGCTGCACCCGCTGGCCAGCCCGATCAGCGCCGCGCCCAGGAGAAGGGTCGCAATCCGCGGCCGCCATCGGTCGAGGTTCGACATTCCCCTATCCTAACCCTCGCGCGCGGCCGGCCCGGGGGGCCGCCTGCCTGTCACCATCCGCGATGCTTTCCCTGGTCGCCGGATGTAGGATGCGTCCCGACCCTTCCCGACGATGGAGGTTTCTGGATGCCTGCTCCCACACCCTTGCAACGCGCGGCACGGTTGGGCCTCAAAGCAATTGCAGCCCTGGCCTTCCTGGCCCCCCTCCTGACCCGCATCACGATGGGGCACGCGTTCTTCCTCACCGGCCGGGGCAAGCTGGCCAACTTCGACAACACCGTCGAGTTCTTCGCCTCCCAGAACATCCCGTTCCCGGCGCTCAATGCCGCCTTCGTCTCGCGGCTCGAGTACTACGGCGGGATCCTGCTCGTCGTCGGCCTGCTAACGCGCATCGTGGCCGCCCTGCTGGCCTCGACGATGGTGGTGGCGCTGCTGACCGAGCGCGCCCAGTTCTTCGAATCCTGGAGACCGACGGGCGAGGTCGGGCCGACGGACATCGCGTCGTGGGTGTTCCTGCTCCTCCTGACCTGGCTCGTGCTCTACGGACCGGGCCTTCTCAGTCTCGATCACTTCCTGGCGCGCTGGCTCTCTCTCGGCAGCGAGGAGACGCCGCCCGCACCCGCTTCCAAAGCGGCCTGAGCGCGCCCGGCCTCGCGGCCGGCCCCGAGAGTCAGTCCAGCTCGCCTTCCACGAACCATTCGTCGCGCAGGCGGTCGCGGAAGATCCGATAGAGGCCGCCCGCGCCGAGCGAGACGTCCCACTCCTCGCGGCTCCAGGCCACGTCCCACCAGTCGCCGGACGCGCGCCAGGGGCCGGCGCGGTCGACCACTTCGCCCCGCACGCCTCCCGCGGAGACGAAAGCGGGCGCGCCGCCGCGCAGGGCCACCTGCGCGGGCAGGGGGGGACGGAACGCGCGCAACGCGAGCCGTGGGCCGGGGGGACCGGTGACGGCGGCGCCGCTCGCCCCTCCTCCCACCGGTCCCGGCGCGAACGTTTCCATCACGAACGCGCCCGGACGGTGCGTGTCCACGAGCGCGGGCGCACCCGCGCGCCCGGCCGCCGTCCATTCGTGGAGGCGCGCCATCATCTCCGCCAGGCGCTCCGGCGAGGGCTGGGCGGGATCGAGCAGCGAGAATTGCACGGTGCGCGCGGGGGTCGGCTCCGCGCGTACGGTGAAGGCCTGGATGGCCTCCGGGGGCGGGTGCGTCTCGAGATCGAGCAGCATCAGCGTGCGCCACGTACGCGCCTGGGCCGAAGGCGCCGCCGGATGCAGCGCGCGCCGGTGCCGACGGCCGTCGACGAGGCCGAGGTCCAGCTCCATGCCCGCGGCGCGCCGACCGCGGTCCTGGAGATGCGCGCACAGCGGCTCCAGCACGCGCGCGAGCAGGAACGAGAGCGGCTCGAGACCGTCGATCGGCCACTCCAGTTCGAGGGTGGACGCGAACGTCTCCGGCGCGCGCGTGGGGACGAGCGGGGCCTCGTCCTCGCCGCGGGCCAGGCGGCGCAGCCTCGGTCCTTCGACACCGAGGCGCTCGGCCAGCCCACGCGCGGGCAGCGCCCCGAGATCGCCCAGGGTGCGCAGGCCCCAACGCCGGAAGAGGTCGCGCCGTTCGTCGTCGAGGTCGAGGAGGTCGAGGGGCAGCGGCGCGAGCGTGGCCGCCTCCTGCCCGGGGGGAACGACGGTCAGCCCGTCGCGACCTCGTGCCGCGACCAGCGCGGCCACGCGGGTCGAAGCCAGGGCGACGCGGAGGTCGCGCCATCCGCGCGCGTGGGCCGCCGCGAGCACCGCTCCCGCGAGGTCCTGCGGCGTGGGCCACACGCGGCCGAGGCCATGGAGGTCGAGCAGCGCTTCCGCGGGCCCCAGGGACTGGGCCCGCGGCGTGAACTCACGCGCGAGATCGAGGAGCGCGCCGTCGGGAAGCGGGACGGGGACGGAGAGCGCGCCGAACATGCCTCACCCACCGTCGCTTCAGGGACAGGCCCGCAGCTCCACGGTCGCGCCGCGCAGGCCGCGCCGGGCCTCGCGCACCTCCGCGCCCACGCCGCGCAACAGCCGGGCGGGGGCCGTGCCCGACCAGCGCGGCGCGGCCGCCTTCATGGCGAGCGCGGCCCCCCCGGGACCGTGGGAGACGTGGCCGTCGGCGATGAGGACGAGCGCGCTGGGCTGGTCCTCGAGGAGCCGCTGCAGTCGGATCCAGGTCGTCCCCGGCAGACGCTGACGCGCCGCCGCCGCGATGCCGGCCAGGTCGAAGACGACGGCTTCGAACAACCCGGAGCCCAGCAGCGTGCCCACCGCGGAGACCGCGGGCAGGAGCGCGCCCGTGCCGCGGCCGCGGCGCTCGCCGCGCAGCCACAACAGCCGTGCGAGGTGAACGCCGGCGTGGGCGGCGGACGCGGGATCGAGGCGATCGCCGGGATCGACCCAGGCCACCAGCGATCCCGCGCCCGTCAGCCGCGCGGCGAGCGCGAAGACGAGCGCGGTCCGGCCCGACGAGCACGCCCCGTGGACCTCGGAGATCTGGCCGCGCGGGAACCCGCCGAGGAGGAGCTCATCCAGGCCGGCGATGCCGGTGGGCAGCGCGCGGCCGCGCGCATCCTCCCCCCGCAGCAGCGGCTCGTCCGCCTGCAAGCGGCGGCCGCGCAGGAGGTCTTCGAGGGCGTTCTTGATGGCGGAAGCCATTTCGCTTTTCTTTCGCCATCATGACTCGGCCCCCTGGGCCCTGTCAAGTCTATCGATCGACGCCGACCAGTGAGCTCAGCGCCGCACAGCGGCGGTGAGCGACGGGGGGTTTAAGGGGGGGCGCGAGTGCCCATCGTGGTGAGGCGCGACGTGTCCCCCCTTAGATTGAAGACCGACGCGCGACCCGAACGGCGACCCCTTGGTAGGCCCTTGTTATCGCGCCAACACTTCCTGGAAGAACGCGAGCGCGCGGGAATCGCCCGACTGGCCGAGCCAGAACATCGCCTGCTTGCGGACCTCCGGGTTCCGGTTCGTCTTCGCGACCTGGATGAGCATGGGCACGCCCTCTTCCTTCGGGAGCTGGCTGAGGGCGAAGACGGCCTTCTTCTTGACCTCCGTCTCCGGGTCGTCCGCGATGGCGCCGCTGATGGCGGCGACGGCCTTCTTCCCCGCCTTCTGCCCGAGCCAGAAGAGGGCCTGGCCGCGCACGTGCGTGCTCGCGTCTTTCTGGGCGACGCGGATCATGGCGTCGACCGCTTCCGGCACCTCGCTCTGGCTCAGCGCGAACACGCCCTGCTCGCGCACCTTGTCGCTGGGGTCGTCGCGCACGAGGCGGCTCAGCGCCTCGTACCCGCGGCGGCCGCGCATGTTCCCCATCCAGAAGGCGGCCTTCTTGCGGATCCGTTCCGGCTGCGTGGGGGTGATGAAGCGCTCGAGCACGTCGTCCGCGGCCGGTCCCTCGTGCACCGCGATGGCCATGAGCGCGGATTCGGTCACCTTGTCGCGGCCCGCGCTGCGGCCACCATCGAGCTGTTTGGCTGTCGCCTCCTCGCCGGCGGCGACCAGCGAAGACAGCAGGGCCAGGCTCTCCGCCGGCTTGACGTCGTCGACCCAGGTCAGCGTGCGGCCGGCGGCGTCGATCCCGCACCCGCGCGAGACGACGCGCACGCGGCCGATGCGGCCCTCTTCCGCGCGCAGGAGGACGACGGCCGTCTCGTCGTCGAGCGATGCGAATCGCTCTCCCGAGTCGCGCATCGAGAACGAGCCGTGATCTTCGATCCGACACCCGCCGCCGCTGCGCTCGCTTCCCTCCCAGGAATCGAAGCAGCACATGTCGTGGTGGCCGGTGGACGGAACCTCGTAGCCGAGCCACCCCGGTGCCGTCTGCGCGGCCGCCCAGGCCCGAACCGTCTTCTCGAGGCCCGCCGTCGCCGCCGACCGCGAGGCGACGGGCGTGCGCACGAGGTGAGGGGGCGGGCCAGCAAGGGCTGGAATGGCCAGAAGGACGGAGACGGGCACGGAGACGGAGACGGACAGGCGCGCGCTCATTTGTTCAGGATCTCCATCAGGTAATCCATCGCTTCCTTGTTCCCGCCCAGGAGCGAGAGCTGATTCACGATCTCCCGGCGCATCTCGGGGTCCTTCTCCGCGCGCGCGAGCTGGACGAGGGCATGCGCGTTGCCCTGGATGAAGAGGCCGCGCAGCGCCTCCCGCCGGACCTCCGGATCGCGATCGGACTGGAAGAAGGAGACGAGGGTCGCCCCTGTCGAATCGCGGCCGAGGAGGCCAAGGGTGCGCACGGCCGTGCGGCGCAGCTCGGGGTTCGTTTCCGTCTTGGCGAGCTCGGCGATCCGGTCTCCCCCGCCCCCGACGAAGAGGGCCTGGATGATGTCCTTGCGCGCTTCCGTCGAGGGGTCGCTGCGATAGAGCTCCCACAGCTCGGCCGTGGCTCCCATGGGCCCGAGCTGGCGCATGGCCGCGCGGCGCAGCTCGGGTGACTTCTCCCCGCGGGCGGCGGCGAGCACGCCCGCCTTGTTGCCGGACGTCATGTAGGCCTGGAGCACCGCCTTCTTGACGTCCACCTCGTCGGTGGAGGCGTAGATCTCGGAGAGGAGCTGCCGGCTCTCGTCGCCGCCGAAGAGGCCGAGGTACTTCACGGCCGTGCGCTGCAGGTCGGGATGAGACTTGCCGCGCGCGATGTCCGCGACCACGGCCCGGCCGCGCGGGGAGCCGCTCTGGGTGAGGACGAAGAGCGCGCGGTTGCGCAGCTTGGGCGAGGCGCCGCTTCCCAGGAACTTCTCCAGCATGGGCACGGCCTGTTCGGCGTTGCTGGCGAGGAGCGCGTTGAGCGCGATGAGCTTGAGGTCCTCGTCCGACTCGCGCTCCGGGGCCGGACGCTGGCCCGAGGCCTGGCGGATCTCCAGCTCGAGGTTGTCCGCTTCCTTGATGTATTTGCTCTGGGGCGCGGTCTTGCGCAGCTGGCCCAGGGTGGCCAGCGCATCCGCCGGGCGCCCGGCTTTGCGCTGGGCATAGGCCTTCCAGTAGAGGCCGGCGTCCACGCGCCGGCCGCCCATGGTGGCCACGGCCTCGAAGGCCTCGATCGCGCGGTCCCAGCGCTCCTCGTCGAGGGCCTCCGTCCCGCGTTCGTAGCGCTCGTCCTCGCGGTCGGCGCGCTGCTGCCCCCGGTCGCGATCGCGCTCGGCGTTCTCACGATCGCGCTGCGCCTCCTCACGAGCGTGCTCACGATCGCGCTGCGCCTTGTCGCGATCCCGCTGCGCCTGCGCTTGCGCCTCCTCCGCGCTCTCCAGGAGGACCTGCGCCCGCGCCGGCGGCGCGGCCAGGGCCAGCACGACCAGCACCGCCGTCATCAATCCCGTTCTCATCGATTCACCTCAGGAAACGACATTGGTCCCCGCCGCCGTCTTCGTGCTTTCCTTCTCCTTCTCGCGCACCTGCGTCTCGATGACGCGCACCCGGAAGAGCAGCCCGCGCGACTCGATCCGGCTCCGGATGTCGGCCAGGTCGGCGGGGCTCATGGAGGACGGCCGGTGCGCGACCTCCACCAGCAGCCGCTCGAGCTCGTCGAGCAGGCTGGCCACTCCCGGCTCGCCCGCGCGCACGACCGTCTGCCGGTAGAGGCGGTTCGCGCCCACCAGCTCCTCCGCGTACTCCTGCTGGGTGGAGATATCGACGGGCCTTCCGTCCGCGCCCGCGGTGACGAGCTCGACCAGCAGCATCTCCGACCGCTCGAGGTGGTCGCCGACGGCGAGGAGGAGGATGCGCTCGCGGGCGGCCGCGGAGACGGGAGTGGGCGCGGCCGTCTCGTGCGGCCAATGGCGGCCCAGCAGGAACGCGAGCACCAGCGATGCGGCCAGCCCGACCGGCGCCCAGACGCGCCGCAGGTGGACCCTGCGCCCGAACGGCCGTGCGGCGGCGATCTCCGCCGGGCGAGGGACGTCGGCCAGATGCGGTTCGAGCCGGGCCCAGACCTGCGCTCCGTAGTCCGCGCCGCGCTCGGGCGGCTCCGGCATGGGCACCGCATCGAGATCGCGCCGGAGCGCCTCCAGCGCGGCCCGGCAGGTGGCGCACTCCGCAAGATGGGAATCGATCGCGGCCGGATCCTCCGCCTCTCCGAACCGGCGCAGGACCAGCTCCTCCTCGGTCAGGTGGCTCACGTCGTGATCCCCCACCGCGCCTGCTCGCCCAGGGCCTGCCGCAGCTTGCGTACGGCGCGGAACACGCTTTGCTTGGCTGCGCTGGTGTCGAGGTCGAGGGCGTGCGAGATCTCCGCGATCGACATGCCCTC
>DASTLK010000348.1:0-12096 GCA_035715025.1 Vicinamibacteria bacterium | reverse complement strand
GAAGCTCCTCGCCCTGCTCGTGGGGGCGACGCTGGCCTTCGGCGTGGGCCTGGCCGACGACATCCTGGGCTCGCGTTTTCCGGTGGGGATGAAGGCGGTCGGACAGGTCATCGCCGCCGTCGTCCTCATCGCCGCCGACATCCGCATCTCCTTTCTCCCCGCCGACTGGATGAACGATCTCGTCACCCTCCTCTGGGTGGTGGGCATCACCAACGCCTTCAACCTCCTCGACAACATGGACGGCCTTTCCGCGGGGGTCGCCTTCGTGGCCGCGCTCGTCCTCTTGATCAACGCGTGGTCGCTCGACGAGATCTTCATCAGCCTCATCCTCGTCGCCTTCATGGGAAGCCTGCTCGGGTTCCTCGTCTTCAACGTCCATCCCGCGCGGATCTTTCTCGGCGATTGCGGGAGCCTCTTCATCGGCTACCTCATGGGCTCCCTCACCCTCCTCGAGCGCTACGTGACGCATGCGTCGGGCCTGCTCTTCCCGATCCTCATGCCCGTCCTCGTCCTGGCCGTTCCCCTCGTCGACACCGCGACCGTCATCTACATCCGCCTGCGCGAGCGCCGGCCCATCTACATCGGCGACAATCGCCACCTTTCGCACCGCCTGGTCTCCCTGGGCTTCTCGCGGCGTCGCGCGGTCACCGTCCTGTATCTCCTGACGTTCTCCCTCGGCCTGGGCGCCGCCGCCCTCACCGACGCCACCCTGTTCCAGAGCGTGCTCGTGCTGCTGCAGACGGCTGGATTCGTCACCGTCGTGCTGATGCTCATGTTCGTCGACCGGCCGGTCCCGCCGGTCGATCGGCCCCCGGCATGATCGCGGTGGCGACGGCTCTACTGGCGGCATCCGAGGCGACCGTGACCCTCTCCGCGGTCCGGCTCGAAGCCGAGAGCGGCCGGCCCATCGTTCACGCCGTGGTGTCGGGCCCGACCCCCGCCCGCGTGGAGCGCAGCGGCCGCGATCTCGTCCTCGTGCTTCCGGGCGCGCATCCTCGGCCGGGTCTCCTGCTCCCGTTTCCCAATGCGGGGATCGCCGAGCTCACGCTCAGGGACAGCCGCGAGGGAGCGCGGATTCGTATCCGCCTCGACAAGCCGCTGGATTACGAGCTCCGCCAGGAGCCGGGACTCATGAGCGTCACGATCGTGCCCTGGGCGCCCGGCCGTGATCTCAACGCCAAGGTCCTTTGGCCCTCAGCCGCAGGCCAGCCCGAAGAGGCAGCGCCGGTGGCGAAAGGCGCCCCGTGGCCCGCCGTGCAGGCCGAGGCCGCGCCGGCCGTCGTGGAGCGCGAGGCCGCGCCGGCCGCACCGCCCCCCGTGGAGCGCGAAGCAACACCGACCGCGGAGCCGCCCGCGGCGCACGAGCCAGCGCCGGTGGCCGAACCTGCCCTGGAGCGCGAGGCAGTGTCGGCCGTAGAACCTGCCGCGGAGCCCGAGGCAGTGCCGGCCGCGCCGCCCCCGGTGGAGGCCGAGGCCGCGCCCACCGCGGAGCCCCCCGTGAAGTACGAGGCGACGCCGGCCGCGCCGCCCGCCGTGCCGCGCGAGCGCCAACCGGGATCCGCCGCCGGGGACGTCCGCGAGCTGTACGCCAAGATCCTTCCACCCCCGGCCGGGGGCGGGCCCGAGGAGGGAGCACCGGCGGAGCGAGGCGCCGCGGAAACCGTCGTGCAGCGCGAAGGGTTCGAATTCGGGCCCGTGCGCCTGCTGCCGACGCTCGTCACGAGCTACATCGACGCCGATGCGGCGCTGCTCGATACTCCGCAGCCGGTGCGTGATCGTTACTTCCAGATCGAGCCACGGCTGACGTTCGATCTCGGGGCGGCCGTTCCCGGCGGGCGCAAGGTGGAGCTGACCTACAATCCGCGATTCCGTACGAGCACGACCTTCCCGGAGCTGCGTCATTCGACGCACCTGGCCACCCTGTCCCTCGAAGCGCCGGTGGGCGCCCGGTTCACGGTTCGGGCGCTGCATCACTACGCGCGAGGCCTCATCGAAACGACGGAGGTCGATCCGGGCCGGGAGTACTTCTTCCGGCTCAGCCCATTCACGCGCCAGCACACCCTGGCCGGAGTGGCGGTGAGTTCCGGTGGTCGTTTCGGCCTCGATGTGCTCGGAAGCCGTGATTCCATCCACCTCACCGACAACGCCGGCTTCTTCGACCATCGCACGGACCTCGTTTCCCCGAGCCTGATCTACGAGCTGGGCCCCGCTTTGCACGCCATCCTCCGTTTCGCGTGGGATCACGTAGCGCCCTCCGCCCAGCGAACGATCGTCGAATCAGACGCATCGACGGTGTCGCTCGAGGTCAAGGGAGAGCTCATCCCGCTGGTTCGTGGGGATCTGATGGTGGGCTACCGGCATCTCTCCGCTCCCCGAGGTGGCCCTGGAGGCACGCAGTTCGACGGCACCGTCATGGCGGCGAGCCTTCGGAAAGAGTTCACCCCGTCCGCCTCGGTGAGCCTGATCGGCCGCCGCGACACCTATCCTTCGGGATTCGAGGAAAACGCGTTCTACGTCGCGACGAGCGCCGGCCTCGAAGCGGACCTCGGCTTGCCTTTCTCGCTGGTGTTCCACGGCACCCTGGGGTGGCAGCGTAATGCGTACAGGGTCCCCGCGGCCGGACTCTCCGTGCCCCGGCGCGACGATCTCATCGGGTGGTCGGCCGGCGTCGGCCGGTCACTGACGAGGTGGAGCTACTTGCGAGGCGACTATCGCCAGGATCGGCGTGATTCGAACCTGCCCGCGTTAGAAACCAACGGTCACGTATTCATCGTCCAGCTCGGTCTCGGGTACCTCGGTCCCACGCCCGTCGGGGGAGCTCCTCGGTGACGCTGGCCCTCTGGCGTCTCGGCACCCTCGCCGGCTTCGTCGCTCTCGCAGCCCAGGCGAGCGCGCCCGTGCCGCCACCCGCGCCCCCACCCGCGACCGAACAAGCGCCCGCGCCCTTCGCGTCGCCGTCGCCCTCGACCGCGCCGGCTCCGGATCGCAACGACTACCGGATCGGTCCCGGAGACGTCCTGGAGATCACGGTGCTCGGCAATGCCGACCTCTCGCGCAGCGTCACCGTCCAGCCGAGCGGAAGCATCACCTTCCCGCTTCTCAACGAGGTGGGCGTCGCCGGCCTGACCGTCAGCGAGGTCCAGCGGAAGATGGTGACGCTGCTGCAGAAGGATTTCCTCGTCGATCCGCACGTGGAGGTCAAGGTCAAGGAGTTCCTGAGCCAGTTCGTGGTCGTGATCGGCGAGCTCAACACGCCGGGCCGCAAGGTCCTCCGGGGGGGCAGCCGCCTCGTCGACATCCTCGTCGAAGCCGGCGGCTTCACCCCGCACGCCTCCGGCGAGATCGTGATCACCCGCACCGAGGGGTCTTTCGAAGGCGGAGCCAAGGTCGTGCGCATGCGCCTGGGGGGCGCCTTCAGCGCGCAGGACTACGTCGGGCTGGAACTGCCGCTCCACAACGGGGACGTCATTACGGCCTCCGCGCGCCAGTATGTTACCGTTGAGGGCGAGGTCCAGCGCCCGGGGCGATATGCCATCGAGGGTGATCTGACCGTGACCGGCGCGATCTCGACCGCGGGTGGGCTGACCCGATTCGGGAGCAGCGATGTCAAGTTGCGGCGGATCGAATCCGGCACGGGCACGGTCACGATCACGAAGGTCGACCTGAAGTCGGTGCGCAAGGGCAAGGGCCCGGACCCGACGGTCGGCCCGAACGACGTGATCACCGTTCCGCGGCGTCTCTTCTAGCCGTGCCGAGCCCCGTTCCTGCGCCCGCCGGGAGCTCGTCGGAAAGCCCGATCGACTTCCGCTACTACGGCAACCTCCTCTGGAAGAACCGCGTCCTCCTGGCTACGGCGGCGGTGCTGGGCCTCGCCCTCGGGCTCGTGATCGCTTTCGCCCAGACGCCGGAATATCGCGCCAGCGTGATGGTGCAGATCGATCCGCCGACGCCGACGTTCATGAGCGTCCAGGAAGCGCTCGGAGGCGGCTACTGGCAGAACGCCGACTTCTACAACACCCAGTTCCGTGTCTTGCGCTCGAATGCCCTCGGCGAGAAGGTCCTCGACCGTCTGAAGCTCAAGGACCGCGCCGAGAATCGCGAGGCGGGCGGGGAGTTCATGGCGCACGTCAGCGTGGAGCCGATCCCGGAGAGCCGGCTCGTCCTCGTCCACGTGACGCACCGCTACCCGAAGGAAGCCGCCCTCTGGGCGAACACCCTCGCCGACGTCTACATCGAGGACACGATCTCCACCCGCGTCGAGGCCGCGCGCAAGGCCTACGAGTGGCTCCAGGAACGTCTGGGGGCGACCCAGAAGAGCATGCGCGAGGCCCAGGACCGCCTGTTCAAGAGCTACCAGAGCCAGGATCTCTTCGTGCCCGAAGGCAGCACCTCCGCCGTGACCAGCTCGATCACGAAGCTGACCGCCGACCTCATCGAGGCGCAGGCCCGTCGCATCGGCCTCGAGGCGGCCCTGAAGCAGATCGCGCAGCTCAAGGCGGCCAACCAGCCGCTGGACGCGGTGCCCCAGTTCGCGGCGGATCCGACCATCATGACCCTCAACACCCAGGTCTCGGCCGCCAACAACGAGCTCACGCGCCTCCGCCAGCAGTACAAGGAGGGCCACCCCGAGATCCAGAAGCTCCTCCTCCAGCTGGACCAGGCGCAGAAGACGAAGGAGAGGCAGGGCACGCAGATCATCGCCGCCCTGCGCGCGGACTACGAGCAGCTGCAAAAGCGCGAATCCGAGCTCCGGGGGGCCATCGACACCGAGAAGGCCCAGGCCGCCTCCCAGAGCCGGAAGGCGGCGGAGCTCGACGCCATCAAGAAGGAGGCCGAATCGGCGAAGGGCCTCTACGACGTCCTCCTGCAGAAGCTCAACGAGACCGACATCGCCGCTTCCATCCGCAGCAACAACGTGAGCGTGGTGGAGCGCGCGTCGGCGCCCACCTCGCCCATCCGCCCCAACAAGAAGCGGATCGCCGCCGTGGCGGGCTTCCTGGGCCTGCTCCTCGGCGTCGGCCTCGTGATCGCCCGCGACTACCTGGACAACACCATCAAGGATCCGGAGGAGATCGAGCGGTACCTGCACATCGACCTCCTGGCCGCGGTGCCCCAGTACGACGAGGCGAACGTCCATTTCGTCACCGAGGCCTACCAGAACCTCCGCACCGCCCTCATCTTCGGCCGCAAGGACGAGAGCGGGCAGATCGTCCTCGTGACGGGCACGGTGCCCCAGGAAGGCAAGACGACGACGATCGTGAACCTCGGCAAGCTGCTGGCATCGTCGGGGGAGAAGGCCGTCCTCGTGGACTTCGACCTGCGGCGCGGCCAGCTCCACAGCCGGCTGGGGCTGACCCGGGAGCCCGGAGTCACCAACTTCTTCGTGAACCACGAAGACCTGGACGCGCTCGTGCGGCCGACGCGCGTGCCCAACCTCTTCGCGCTGACCACGGGTCCGTTGCCCCCGAATCCCCCCGCCATCCTGACCCGGCCCAACATGCAGGATTTCCTGGACCGGCTGCGCGGCCATTTCTCCTGGATCCTGATCGACTCGCCCCCGCTGGCCTCGGTGACGGACGCGCAGCTGCTGGCCCGCTACGCCGACCTCACCACGTTCGTGGTCCAGTACAACACCGCGGACAAGAAGCTCATCCGCCGCAACCTCAGCGCGCTCCGGAAGGTCACGGACACGGTGCTCGGGGTCGTGCTCAACGCGGTGAACGTGAAGGCCAAGGGCTACTACTACTACTACTATCCGCACGACGTGGAGACGTCGAAGGCGCCGAACAAGCCCAGCGAGAGCAAGCCGGCCGAGGACATCGCGGTCGGAAATCGCTGACGTTGCCTTTCGGCGCCGCCCTTCTCGCCCTCCTCTTCGCCAAGCCCGAGGTGGTCGTGCGCCGGCCCGCGCGGCCCCTCCCTCCGGCGCCCGTGGCTTACGTGCGCATCCTCGACGGCACGCTGCAGCGCGGTGACGGGCGGTCCTGGAAGTCCGCGGATCGCGAGTTCCGGATCGCGCCCGGCGAGAGCCTGCGCACCAGCGGCGACGGAGCCGCGCTCCTGACGTTCCCCTGGATGCACATCGTGGTGGCCGACGATACCGTCGTCGGCCTCACTCCCAGCACCGTGCTCTCCGCGACGCTGGATCGGGGGCGGATCCAGGAGCAGTCCACCGCCGGCGACATCCTGAAGGTCGTCACCCCGGAGGCGGAGGTGCGTGGCCGCGGCGACGTCGTGGTCATCCGGTCCGACTCCCCGGCGGAGACGCGGGTCTCCGCCCTCCGCGGCTGGTTCCGGGTGAAGTCCCGGCACGGCAGCCTCTCCCTCGACGGCGGCCAGGCGGCCGTGGTCTCTGCCGACGGCGGCGCCGTCCTCGTCGAGCAGCCCCCGCCACCCACCGGCCTCAGTCCCGGAAGCGATCCCCTCTACGTCGTGCAGGGCCGGAGCGCGCCCCTGGGCTGGAAGGGATCGGCGCGCCGTTATCGCGTCCAGGTGCTGAGCCTGGACGGCACCGACATCGTCCTCTCACGCGAAGTCGAAGGCACGTCGCTGGAGGTGCCCGGCCGCGGGATGGGGACCTATCGGTGGCAGGCGTCCGCCATCGACGACCGCGGCGTGGAGGGCGCGCCCTCCGCGCCCGGCCTCATCTGCGTCGTGGAGAAGTAGCGGCCCCTACGGCGAAGGGCTCGGGCTCGCCACGGGCAGCACCGGCGTCGCCACGTCCGGCGAGGGCAGCGTGGGGGGCGGCGCCGGCGTGGGGGAAGTGGGGACGAACGGTCCAGAGCTGAGCGGCGGCTGTCCGGGTCCCGCAAACGGAGGCGGCTGCGCCGGGCCGGGGATCTGCGACACCTGGAGCCCCGCGCGCGTGACCGGGACGGCCGTGGCGGGCAGGACGACGTCCCCGCAGAGCGCCGTCTTCATCGGCGCGGCTTTCGTCTCGAGGAACCGCATCGCGTCCACGGCGCGGTTGCGGGGCATCGGTCCGGCCGGCCCGACGTCGAAGCCCAGGCGCCGCACGGTCGTGACGTAGTCCGCCGGAGTGTCTTTCTTGCGCTCCGCGCGCACGCGCTGGACGGCGGCGCCGGGGGCGAGGAGGACGGAGAACGCATGGCGGCCCGGCGCGAACTGCGCCGTCAGCACGGGACGCCACTGCATGACGTCGGCACCCGGGTCCTTGTCCGCGCACACGACCGACTTGAGGCAGGAGTCGGCCGTCCAGCTCTGGCCGGCGCCCTTGAGGCCGAACGCGGAGATGGTGTAGAGACCCGCTTCCGGCAGGTCGACGATGACGACGGCGCGCGTGCCGCCCGGCCCGCCCTTGATCGCCTCCTGCAGCGGGCCGCCGGCCGCGACCGGCAAGGCGCCGGACTCGACATGGAACTGCGCGGCTTCGAGCTCGACCGGCGTGTCCGCGGGCGGCAGCTCGCTTTGCTGGTCGAGGGCCTGCAGCAACGTCACCGCGGCGTCCTCGGAGAGAAGCACCGCCGGCGCCTTCCAGCCCCCGGGGGGCTCGATCGGCATCACGCACGGAGGCGCGACCTCGACGTGCTCGAGGGTGGCGCCTCGAGGCAGCAGGACGGAAGCGGTATAGGCGCCGGGATCGAGGTGCGTGGCGCCGGCGTCCATCCAGGCCATGGCCGCCGCCGGAGTGATCGTGAAGGCCTCCACCGGCTTGACCTCGCCGGCCCGGGCGAGCTCCGCGGACACCGGGCGCTGAGGGTTGCCCGCGACCTGGAGGCGCACCCGATAGTCGCCGCCGCGCACGACGGCGACGGCGTAGGTGACTTCGCCGATCTCGCCCGTCGCGGTCACCTGACGCTGCTCGCCCTGGCCGTCGACGCGAACGTCTTCGCCGGAGACGAAGCGATCGGCGCGAAGGCTGAGGCTTCCCTTCCAGGACAGGATGGCAAAGGCCTGGGTCGCGGTCGTGGTCTGCTGGATGGCCTCCTGCATGTCGAGGCCGCGGAGGAGCATTCGTGCCCACTCCGCGTGGGTGACGGCGGAGTTGCGGGGGTCTCCGTAGAGCGGCAGCAGCGCCGCCACCGCGACGGCGGCCACGAGCGCGACGAGCTGAATCCGCCTGAGCACGGCCTTGCCCCCGGAGAGAGTTCGATGACGGTAGAACGAAAGGGCATCCGAGTCAAAGATCGGAGGGGGAGGGGTTGCGATCGCTCACAAACGCCTCCGCCGCCGAGGGTTGCCGTTGACAGGCGCGCGGGGCGGGGGCTAGTCTGCGGCTATCGTGAAAACCGATGTCGGCCGCGAGGAAAAAGAGGTCTTCGCCGCCTACCTGGTCAAGAACCGCCTCAAGCGCAGCGAGCAGCGCGAGGTGATCCTGGACACTTTCCTGCGCTCCGAGCGCCACCTCTCCGTGGACGACCTCCTGCAGCTCGTGCAGAAGCGCCGCCCCGACATCGGACGCACCACCGTCTACCGGACGCTCAAGCTCCTGCAGTCGGCGGGCCTGGCCCAGGAGCTCGTGCTCCAGGGCCAGACGCGGTTCGAGCGCGAGTACAAGCGGCAGCACCACGATCACTTCATCTGCAAGTCGTGCGGCGAGATCTTCGAGTTCTCCAGCGCGGAGATCGAGCGCATCCAGGACGAGATCGCGGCCGACATCGGCTTCGTCATCGACGGCCACCGACACCAGATCTTCGGGTACTGCCGCGACTGCGCGGCGGACGCCAAGGCGCGCCCGGAAGCGCGGCGCTAGCTTCCCGCTTGTGCGGCCTGGCCGGGGTCCTCCATTTCGACGGCTCGCCGGTCGATCCGGCCGTCCTCCATCGCATGGGTGCATCGCTCCGCCACCGCGGCCCGGACGCCGAAGGCATTTGGGAGGATCACCTCGGGCCACCGGCGGTCGGTCTCGTTCATCGCCGGCTGTCGATCATCGACCTCAGCCCGGCCGCCAACCAGCCCCTGAGCGGCGAGGACGAACGCGTGCAGGTGATGCTCAACGGCGAGATCTACAACTTCCAGGAGCTGCGCGCCGTCCTCGAGAGCGGCCACACCTTCCGTACGCACGGCGACACCGAGGTCATCGCGCACGGTTACGAGGATCGCGAGGAAGCGATCGTGCCGCTCCTGGACGGGATGTTCGCGCTCGCCATCTGGGACGCGCGGCGGCGGCGGCTGGTGCTGGCCCGCGACCGCTTCGGCAAGAAGCCGCTCTACTACTGGTCCGACGCCCGCCGCCTCGTCTTCGGGTCCGAGATCAAGGCCCTCCTGGCCGCGGGGGTGCCCGCGGAGATGGCGGACGAGCACCTCGGCGAGTACCTGGCCTTCGGCTACGTGCCCACTCCTTCGACCTTCTTCAAGGGGATCCGCAAGCTGCCCCCGGCCTCGCTGATGGTGGTGGACGCGCACGGCCCGTCCGCCCCCCGCGCCTATTGGGATCTCTCCTATCCTCCGGAGGGGGCCGCGGCCGCGATCGATCTCGGCCAGGCCGCGGAGCGGGTGCACGAGCTCCTCTCGGCGGCGGTCCGGAAGCGCCTGGTGTCGGACGTTCCCCTGGGCGTGCTCCTCTCCGGCGGCGTCGACTCCAGCGCGGTCGCGGCGCTGATGACCCGACTGGTGCCCGGGCGGGTCAAGACCTTCGCCGTCGGCTTCGAGGGCGACGCGTACTTCGACGAGCGTCCGCACGCCGCCCACGTCGCGCGCCACCTGGGAACGGAGCATCACGAGTCGGTGGTGGCCCCGCACGCGGCGGAGCTCGTCGAGACGCTGCTGCATCACCACGACGAGCCGTTCGGAGACTCCTCGGCCCTGCCGACGTACCTGGTGGCGCAGGAGGCGCGGCGCGAGGTGACGGTCGCCCTCAACGGCGACGGCGGCGACGAGGTGTTCGCGGGGTACGACAAGTTCTGGGCCGCCCTTCTGGCCCGGCGGATTCCGGGACCGCTGCGCGCCCTCCTGCGCGCGGGCGCGCGCGCGCTCCCGGAGGGTGGCACCCATCACGGGCGGCTGAAGCGGCTGCGCCGGTTCACGGACAAGGCCACCCGCCCGGAGGTCGAGCGGATCGCGGGCTGGAGCACGTTCTTCGACCAGCCCGAGATCGAGGCCCTGACCCGCGGCCGCGCCGAAGGCGACGTGCTCGCGTCCTATCGCGAGGCCCTGGGGAGGTGCGAGGGGCGCTCGCTCCTCTCCCGCCTCCTCTACCTGAACGCGCGGACGTACCTCCTGGACGATCTCCTGCCGAAGATGGATCGCATGTCCATGGCGCACGGCCTGGAGACGCGGAGCCCCTTCCTCGACCGGAGCCTGGCCGAATACGTGGCCACGCTGCCGGACGAGCTCAAACGCACGGGGCGGCACGGGAAGGTCGTGCTGAAGAAGGCGGTCGAGGCTTTGCTGCCGGCGGCGATCCTCCGTCGCCCGAAGCACGGCTTCGGGGTGCCTCTCGGCGCCTGGTTCCGAGGCGAGCTGCGCCCGATGGTGGAAGCGACGCTCCTGGATGGCTCCCGCCTGGGCCGGCGGCTCGATCCCTCCGTGATCCGCGGCATCTTCGACGACCACGTTTCCGGCCGCGCCGATCGCGGCCACCAGCTCTGGACGCTGCTCACGCTCGAGCTGTGGATGCGCAAGCACGCCTTCTCGTGAGGGACAGATGAGAATCGAGCGCGTCGAGGTCCGTGAGCTGGCCCTGCCCCTGCGCTACCCGTTCGAGACGTCCTTCGGCCGGACCACGCGCAAGGAGTTCCTGCTCGTCGCGGTGACGGCCGGCGGCGTCACCGGTTACGGCGAATGCGTGGCCGACCGCGATCCCTACTACCTGCCCGAGACGAACGGCACCGTCGCCCACGTGCTCGACGAGTTCCTGATTCCGCTCCTGCTCCAGCTCGAGATCGCCCACCCGCGTGAGGTCTGGCCGGGCCTGGCCCGGGTGCGCGGCCACGAGATGGCGAAGGCCTCGCTGGAGATGGCGGTCTGGGAGCTCTGGGCCCGGCGCGAAGGGGTGCCCCTGCGGCGCGTGCTCGGCGGCGAGAAGACGACCATCGAGGCCGGCGTGTCCGTCGGCCTCCAGGACGACGAGGGGGCGCTCCTGGGCAAGGTGGAGACGGAGATCGCGGCCGGCTACCGGCGCATCAAGATCAAGATCAAGCCCGGCCACGATGTCGGGCTGGTCCGCGCCCTGCGCCAGCGCTTCGGCAGCGTCCCCCTCATGGTCGACGCCAACAGCGCCTACACGCTCGACGACGTCGCCGTGCTGCGCGATCTCGATCCGCTGGGCCTGATGATGATCGAGCAGCCGCTGGCCTGGAGCGACATCGTGGACCACGCGGCGCTGCAGCGCGAGCTGCGCACCCCCATCTGCCTGGACGAGTCCATTCGCTCGCCCGACGACGCCCGCCATGCCCTTGCCCTCGGCGCCTGCCGCGTCATCAACATCAAGGCGGGGCGCGTGGGCGGCTTCACGACCAGCCTGGCCATCCACGACCTCTGCCGCTCCCGCGGCATCCCCGTCTGGTGCGGAGGCATGCTCGAGTCCGGCATCGGCCGGCTCGCCAACGTCCACCTGCAGACGCTGGCCGGGTTCTCCCTGCCCGGCGATACGTCCGCCAGCGCGCGCTACTTCGAGGAGGACCTCGTGGACCCGCCCGTGGTCGTCTCCGCGGACGGCCGGATCGCGGTGCCGGAGGGGCCCGGGATCGGTCACGAGATCGTCTGGCCGCGCATCGAGCGCGCCACGGTGACGCGGCGGAGCTGGACGCCCTAAAGCCTTGCCGTGGGTTGCATAACCGCCCTGCCCAGGTAGGATGGAGGCGCTCGCGGTGCCTCGTCACCGCGGGATCCCTCGCCATGAGCCGTCGCCGCCGGATTCGCGGGAAGCGCCGCCGCAGGGCGTCCAGGGCCTCCTCCCCGTCCACCGTCTCCCCCCGCGGGGTCAGCGAACCCTCGCCGGACGACATCGAGATTTCCCGGGCCGCGGAGGAGAGCGCGCCCGCCGACCTGGATCGGCTCGCGCCCGACGCGGCCCTCAGCGAAGCCGGCCTGCGCGAGCCTCCCGCGCTGATCGTGGAGGGACGGGAAGGGGCCAAGCGCCGGCGCGCGCGCGACGAGCGCGACGGGATCGAGGTGGCCGACCCGCGCCGGGGA
>DASTLK010000347.1:0-2825 GCA_035715025.1 Vicinamibacteria bacterium | reverse complement strand
CGAACCGCACGGCTGCCCGTGAATAGCTGGAGAAGCCGATGTGGCCGGCCGGGAACGTGCCCGCGGCCTCGAGGACGAGCGCGTCGTCCACGGTGACCCGGATCCGGCTGGTCCGATACGAAATCGCGATCCGATAGTCGCGTTCGTGCGTCCAGCCGGTTCCCTCTCCGCGCTTCTTTCCCAAGACATCGAGCAGGGGGCCGGGCTCGTGCGCTCGCAAGGTGGGCGCGGGATCGGTGACCACACCGTGAACGCGCGACAGCGTCCAGCCTTCGACCGCGCTCGGGCCCCCCAGGGTATCGGTCGCCTCCTTCCAGTCGAGAAGGACGATGTCGGTCTGCGATGGATCGTGTCCAAGGGCGCCGAGCGGCGCCTGATACCCGAGGACGAACCCGACGAAGCCGTCGGCCACCGGGCCGTCCACTCGCATCCGGACGCGCAGCGTCGTGTTCAGGTGCTCGTCGGGGCTGACGAAGAAGGTCGGGCCGGCGTTGATCGTCTGCGTGACGGCGCCGCCGTCCGGTGCGACCTCCCAGTTTCCGTCGGCGGGCGTTCCCTCTTGTGACCACAGGCGAAGGTCGACGGGCGAGGGCCCGGGATGGGGCACCCCCGGTACGAGCTCGCGTCGCGGCGTTGTCGCCCTCGGCGCCCCGCCGAGCGGCGCACGCAGGACGCCGTGATGTGTTGACGGCGAAGCGATCGGTCTCGAAGGGACTGGGGGCGGGACGCTGCCGAGAGCCGTGCTCTGGAGCCCGAACGTGACGAGGAGGACTCGGCACGCGACACGGTTCGCTCTCATGCCGACCCTTCCGCGGCTCTTGGTCTCCCGACCAGGTCCGCCTTGCGCAAGGACACTTCGCGGTGGAACGACGCGCAGTTGTCGTAATCGCCGCTGGGAGAGGGGCGAACTCTACGGGTCGGAACCCCTAGGTGTCAAGACTTATCCATATCTCGTCATCTCGATTGTCTTGAAGGGATAAAAAGTATTCATAAATCACGCACCCTCAAGGTGGACCTTGGCGGAATAGGACAGTAGGCTAGTCCCGATGGCCCTGTCCTGCGCTGTCTTGCCCCTCTTCCTGCTCGCTGCCCCGAGTCCAACCGACCAGGCGGAGCGGCTCGCCGCGGAGGCGGTGCGCATGGCCACCACGCAACCCGCGCAGGCGATCGCGCAGGCGCGGCGGGCTCTGAGCATCACCGCGGAGTTCGAGCCCACTGCTTTCGTCAAGGCCGGGCGCAAGGGCGAGGTGGTGGAGGACGAGTACCTGGCCGCTCGCGAGGCGTACCGGCTCCATCGGGCGCTTCTCTACGCGGCCATCGGCGAGACGCTGCTCCAGCAGAGACAGGCGCTGCCCGCCAGCCGCTACTTCCGTCGCGCCGTCCTCCTCGGCAAGGACCTCCCCCCCACCCTCGGCCTCGCCCGCGCGCTGCTGGCTCTGGGCAAGGGGCGCGCGGCCCTCGACACGCTGGAGAGCGCGTACGGCGGAGTGACCCTCACGCCGGAAGTGGTGGCGCTCGTGGCCCAGGCCGCGGATGCCGCACGGCTGCCCAGCGCGCAGGCCGAGATCGACCGGGCACGCCTGGCGCGTCTGCCTTCGGGCGCCGTGCCCTACCGCGACGGCCCGGTCACCCTGCCCGCCGGCGTGCGTCTCTCCACGAACCCGGTCTTCCGGCTCGACGAGGTGCCGATCAACCTCATCTATGTCGCCGAGGTGTCCTGCAAGACGTGCTCGGCCGATCTCGAAGAGCTGAAGCGCACCGTCCCCAAGGGCGTCCGCGTGATTACGCTGGCCGAGGTGGACGACCGCGACGCGGGCCTGCGGCAGGTGTTGGGTCTCTATCGGCTCGACTGGCCCCTCCTGCTTGGCAAGGGGCTGCCCGCGCTGCTCAAGGTCCCGGCGCGGTCCGCCCTCATCATCGCCCGCGACGGCTGGGCGACGGCGGTCGTGAAGGCGCCGTTCGGCCCGTCGCTCGCGGCCGCCCTCGGGGTGTTCGCCCAGAACGACATCCCGGAGACGCGGCCGCGCGCGCTGTGGAACCAGCGGCCGGTGGTGCGCACGCCGCCGGCGGCTCCCCCCGCCCTGCTGCCCGAGGGGATCGCGCCCGGCGAGGACGAGGCCGGGCCGCCCGAGTTCGCGGCCGCGGCGGAGGCGTTCCGGAAGGGCCAGAAGGCCGAGGCCCTGCGGCTGTTCGACGCCGTCGAGGCGAAGGGCGACGGCTGGCTGCTCCCACCGGAGGCGCGCCTCGACCGCGCCCAGTGCCTGGCGGCCCTCGGCCGCCGCGAGGAAGCGCGGCGGATGCTGCTGCGCACGGGCGACAGCCGCTTCCAGGACCACGTGGACCGCACCCTCGAGCAGGTGGGCACGCCGGGGGCGAAGCGGTAGCATTCCGCTACGGGCTCGGCTACAGTCGAGTGTTCAATCGGAGGTATCCATGACGACTGCGGCGGCGCCGCGCGCCATCATCGAGACGAAGTTCGGGGAGATCGAGCTGGAGCTGCTGGCCGACAAGGCGCCCGGCCACGTCAAGAACTTCACCGACCTGGCGAAGAAGGGCTTCTACGACGGGACGACGTTCCATCGCGTGATCCCCGGCTTCATGATCCAGGGCGGCGATCCCAACACGAAGGACGTGAACGCCTCTCGCGCGCAGCACGGCACCGGCGGCCCCGGGTACACGATCAAGGCCGAGTTCAGCGACACCGCGCACAAGCGGGGCGTGCTCTCGATGGCCCGCTCCACCGACCCCAACAGCGCCGGCTCGCAGTTCTTCATCTGCGTCTCCGACTCCGGCTTCCTGGACAAGAATTACACCGCCTTCGGCCA
>DASTLK010000346.1:0-25571 GCA_035715025.1 Vicinamibacteria bacterium | reverse complement strand
GTCCACATCTCGGTCCGCTGGGGATGGGCGAAGCCGGGGGGCATGACGCCCACGACGGTGTAGCTCTCGTCGTCCAGGGTGATCGCGCGTCCGATCACTCCGGGATCGGCGCCGAAGCGCCGGCGCCAGAGCGAGTCGGCGAGGACCACGACGTGCTCGTGGCCGGGCCGGGCGTCGTCGGGCCCCAGGGTGCGTCCCAGGCGCGCGGGAACCCCCAGGACCCTGAAGAAATTCCCCGAGAACTGGTACCCGATGATCGACTCCGGTTCGCCGCTGCCGGTGAGGCTGCCGAGCCAGTCACTCGAGGCGCCCAGGTCCGTGAACACGCCGCTGCGGTCGCGGTAGGCGGCGTAGGCCACGGGCGTCACCGGATTGCGCGGGATGCCGCGCTGGGGGCTGTTCTCCCAGACCCAGACCAGCCGATCGGGATCGGCGAAGGGCAGGGGCCGCAGCAGCACCGTGTGCACGACGCTGAAGATGGCCACGTTGGCGCCGATGGCGACGGCGAGAGTGGCCACGGCCACCGACGAAAACCCCGGACGGCGGAGCAGGAGCCGCGCCGCGTGCCTGAGGTCCTGGATCACGCTCTCCATGCCTTTGCCTCCCTATTCCGCGCGCAGCGCGCTCACCGGAGCCACGCGCGTGGCGCGCCAGGCGGGCACGGCGCTGGCCGCCAGCGCGACGACGACCAGGAACGCCGCCGCCGACGCATAGGTCGCCGCGTCCGTGGGCCGCACCTCGAACAGGAGGCTGGCCAGCACGCGCGCGGCGACGGCGGCGCCGAGCAGGCCGGCGACGACGCCCACCGCGGCCAGGCGCAGGCCTTCGCCGGTGACGAGCCGGACGACGTCGCCGCGATTCGCGCCCAGCGCCATGCGGATCCCGATCTCCTTCGTCCGCTGCACGACGGAATACGAGATCACCCCGTAGATGCCGACGGCCGCGAGCAGGAGGGCCAGGCCGGCAAAGGCGGAGAGCAGCACCACGTTGAACCGGGGCTGCGAGACCGTCTCCGCCATCACGTCCGCCATCGGCTTGAGGGCGGCCGCCTCCAGGGTCGGGTCCACACCGGAGACGGCCTGGCGGATGGCGCCGGCCAGGGCCATGGGCGGCCCTTGCGTGCGCACCATGACGTAGGTCCACAGGAACGGCGTCTGGGCGAAGGGCGTGTAGATCGCGGACTCGCTCGGATCGTCCAGGCCGGAGTAGCGCACGTCGTCCACCACGCCCACCACCGTCCGCCAGCCCTCGCCCTGATCCGGGCTCACGAGCTTGAGGCGATGGCCGACCGCGCCCGCGTCCCCGTAGAGGCGTCGCGCGAGGGCTCGGTTGAGAATGACGACCTCGGGCGCGCCCGCGCCGTCGGTGTCCGTGAACGCGCGGCCTTCGCGCACGCGCGTGCCCAGCGCGCGGAAGTAGTCCGGGGTCACGGCCAGGAAGTACCCACGGCGCTGCTCCGCCGAGCCCTCCGCGACTCCCTCCGCGACGAAGCCGGTGGCGCGCTGCGGGGTGACCGGAGGCAGGCCGGTGCCGCCGCCCGCGACCTCGACCCCGGGCAGTCGCGCGACGCGGGTCACGATCTCGTGCGCCAGCGCGGCGCGTTGCGCCGGCGTGCGCGGCGCGGGACCCACCATGGCCACGTCGAAGGTCAGGAGGTGGTCGGCGGTGAAGCCGGCGTCCACGTGGAGCAGGCGCACGAGGCTCTGCATGAGGAGGCCGGCGGCCACGAGCACGATCAGGGCGAGAGCGACCTCGGCCGCGGTGAGGCCGGCGCGCAAGCGCCGCGCGGCCGGACCGGAGCTGCCGCGTCCGCCTTCGCGCAGGCCGTATGCGGCGTCCAGGCCGGCCGCCTGCGCGGCCGGTGCCAGGCCGAAGAGGAGCCCGGTCGCGAGGGCCACCGCCGCCGTGAAGGCCAGCACGCCGAGATCGATGCGCACCGAAGCCAGGCGGGGGATGTCCTCCCCCCCGATCCTCGGCAGCACGTCGAGGACCCAGCGCGCGAGGAGCACGCCGAGCAGGCTGCCGGCAGCGGAGAGAAGCACGCTCTCGGTCAGGAGCTGGCGGACGAGACGGCCCCGTCCGGCCCCCAGCGCGGTGCGGATCGCGATTTCGCGCTCACGCGACTTGGCCCGGGCGAGCAGGAGGTTGGCCACGTTGGCGGAGGCGATGAGCAGCACGAGCGCGACCACGCCCATCAGGACGAGGAGCGGGGTGCGCACGCCGCCCACCAGGCGGTCGTAGATCGGCGCCAGCTCGATCCCGACGCCCTCGTTCGTCTTGGGATGCTCCTGGGCCAGGCGGGCCGCGATCGCGCTCACCTGCCCCTGCGCCTGAGCGAGGGTGACGCCGGGCGCGAGCCGGCCCAGCGCGCGGAAGATGCGCAGGCTCCGGTCCTGGACCTGGTCGGGCGCCTTCAACATGGTGGCTTCCATGGGCACCCAGAGGTCGAACTCCCCACTCGGAAACTGGAACTCCGGCGCCATCACGCCGATGACGGTGTAGGCCTCGCCGGTGAGGCGGATGCTCCGTCCCACGACCGCGGGATCCGCGCCGAACCGGCGGACCCACAGACGATGTCCGAGGACCGCGACGTGGTCGCGCACGTCGGCCGGCGTGATCGCGCGGCCGAGGGCGGCGCCGCCGAGCATGGGGAAGAAGCGCTCGGATACGATCGCGCCGCGCACCTGCTCTCCCGCACCTTCGCCGCCCAGGACGTAGAGGTTGGAGGCCCACACCGCGGTCTCGTCGAACACGGTGGCGGCCCGACGCAGGTCGTCGAAGTCGGGGACCGACACGCCCGCCGTGACCAGGCGCTGCGCCTGCGGGTAGGGCAGGGGACGCAGCAGCACTCCGCGGACGAGGCTGAACATCGCGGTGTTCGCGCCCACGCCCAGCGCGAGCGTGGCCACGGCCACGGCGGTGAAGCCGGGGGCCTTGCGGAGCTGGCGGGCGGCGTAGCGAAGGTCCTGCGCGAGCGTATCCATCCGTCCTCCTACGCGGCCCGCGTGGAGCTGACGTCAACCGGGATGCCGGCGGCTTCAGGCCACGCCGGCCGAGGTGGTGGCCGCCTCCGCCGCGGCCAGGTCCTCCACGATTCGTCCGTCGAAGAGATTGATCGTGCGCTCGGCGTGGCGCGCGAAGCGCGGGTCGTGCGTGACCATCACGATGGTGGATCCGGCGCGATGCAGCTCGCGCAGCAGGTCCATCACCGCCTCGCCGTTCTTCGAGTCGAGGTTGCCGGTGGGCTCGTCCGCGAGCATGACCTTGGGCTTTCCCACGATCGCCCGCGCCACGGCGACGCGCTGCTGCTGGCCGCCCGAGAGCTGGCTGGGGAGGTGCTTGGCCCGATGGCCCATGCCCACGCGCTCGAGCGCTTCCTTCACGCGCTCGCGGCGCTCCGCGGACGGCATGCCTCGGTAGGTCAGCGGCAGCTCGACGTTCTCGAAGACGGTGAGGTCGCCGATCAGGTTGAAGCTCTGGAAGATGAACCCGACGTCGCGGTTGCGGATGCGCGCGCGCTTGCCGAGGTCGAGGTCCTGCACGGGGTCGCCCGCGATCGTGTAGGTGCCCCCCGTCGGGGTGTCCAGCAGGCCCAGGATGGACAGGAGCGTGGACTTTCCGCACCCGGACGGGCCGGAGATGGCGACGTATTCGCCCTGGGCGATGTCGAGGTGGATGCCGGCGAGGGCGTGGGTCTCGACTTCGTCCGTGTAGAAGACCTTGGTCAGGCCCTCGAGGCGGATCAGGGGGACGGTCGCGTTCATCGGATCTCCTTGCGCGGGCATAGGGCTCGCGCGTTCATCCTCTAGGACGCTGGGCGGGGCGTCCGGGTTGCGTTCGTTTGCAATTCACTTCAGGCGGATCCTGTCGTAGGCGTCCCAGGCCGACGTATCGGACAGGACCACCTGGTCGCCGGGGACCAGCCCGCTGGTCACCTCGATGGTGGAGACGGAGCTGCGGCCGAGGCCCACCTTCACCCGGGTCGCGCCCACCCCGTCCGGGTCGAGCTTGAAGAGTCCCACCGTTCCGTTGGGCTGGGCCTGCGCGGGCCGGCTCACGTACACGATGTCGGTGAGCCGCTCGAGCTCGATCGTCCCGTCCACCGTCAGGTCGGGGACCGCGCCCTGGGGGAGGGCGCCTTCGAGGGCGACGTCCACGGTGACGGTGCCGTTCTGGGCGGAGGGGTCCTTGCGGGAGACCTTGCCGTTCACGACGCCGTTCCGGGTGTCGATGGTGGCGGACTGGCCGATCTGGACGTCCTTGGCCTGGGTCTCGGGCACGCGGATGACGGCCTTGAGGCGGTCCGGCACCGCGACCCGGGCCAGGTTGGTGCCGACGGTCACGCGCTGGCCCTGCTCCACGGGAACGACCTGGAGCATGCCCGCGATCCCGGGGCGGATGGCCAGGGCCGTCACCTGGCTCCGGCGCAGCCGGGCTTCCGCGCGGCGCTGGGCCACGAGCGCGCGCTGGACGGCCAACTGGGCCTCCACCGCCTCGGAGGCGATGGACAGCCGCTCGTGCTCGATGGCGTTCCGGTTGCCGAGCTCCCGCGCGGCCACGTCGGAAAGCTTCCGCGTGAGGTCGGCAATGAGCCCCTGGCGGGCCAGCTCGCCGTTGGTATCGGCCTGCATCTTCGCCTGCTCGTAGTCGGCCTGGACGCGGGCGGCCGCGGCCTTCTGGTCGAGCGCCTGGCTCTGGAGACGGACCTTCAATTCCGTGTACGACGCCTCCGCCTGGCGGGCCTGCGACTCCGCGTCGAGGGCCTGCAGCTCCAGCTCGGGGTTGCTGAGCTCGAGGATCACCGAGTCCGCCTTCACCATCGAGCCCGGGTAGATCAGGATCCGCTCCACGCGCCCCTCCGCGGCCGCGGGGATCCAGCGCACGTCTTCCGGCACCAGCGTTCCCAGGCCGCGCACTTCGCGCAGCATCGGCCCGCGCTTGACGGCGTCGATGAGGACGCCGGAGCGGTCCACGCTGGGGGCGGCCGGCTTGAGGCGCGACAGTCCGAGGGTGACGAGGAGCAGGGCCAGGGCACCACCGGCATAGGCGAGCTGCCGGATCCTCTTGCGGTGCGGCGAAATGATGCGGGGGCGGTCCATGTCTCCTCCGCTGTGTCCTTGATCCAACGTGCGTGCCATCGCGGGGTCCGGGTGGCAACTCATGGTGCGCTAGACATTTAGGTCCCGTGCGTTGGCGGGGTTCCCCGCGCTTTGTGTCCGCTTGTGGGACGGCCGCGTCCCACGCACGGAGCCTGGGCCCACGCGCGCTGGACGTATAAGATAGCCGCCTTCAGGAGGCCCGATGATCTGCCGCCTTTTCGTCGCGTTGGTCCTGCTCGTCCCCGGCGCCGCCACGGCGGCCGACGATCCCGCGATGGCCCGCGCGCTGCGCGTGCTCGCCGCGCATCCCGTCATCGACGGCCACAACGACCTGCCCTGGGCCGTTCGCGAGAACGAGAAGGCGCCCCGCGACGTCGCGGCCTACGAGCTCCGCGGACGTGCCTCGGGCGCGACCGATTTCCCGCGGCTCAAGGCGGGACACGTGGGCGGCCAGTTCTGGTCCGTGTACACCCCCGGAGAGTCGAAGTACGAGGACTACGCGCGGCTGCAGCTCGAGCAGATCGACATCGCCCGCCAGTTGATCGCGCGCTACCCCGAGCTCGCCTGGGGCCTCACCGCCGGCGACATGGAGCGCGCGCTGCGGGCGGGCCGGGTCGGATCCGCCCTCGGGCTGGAGGGCGGTCACGCCATCCAGAACTCGCTGGGCGCGCTGCGTGCGTACTACGACCTCGGCGTGCGCTACATGACCCTCACCCACAACGTCACGCTCGATTGGGCGGATTGCGCGGCCGGCCCCGCCACGCACGGCGGTCTCACGAAGTTCGGAGAGGAGGTCGTGCGCGAGATGAACCGGCTGGGCATGCTCGTGGATCTCTCGCACGTTTCGCCGGAGACGATGGACGACGCCCTGCGCGTCGCGGAGGCGCCCGTCATCTTCTCGCACTCGTCCGCGAAGGCGCTCGACGCGGTGCCGCGCAACGTGCCCGACGACATCCTGAGTCGCGTCGGGCCCAATGGCGGCGTGGTGATGGTCACCTTCGTGGCCGAGTTCATCTCCAAGGCGAGCGCCGACGCGAACACGGCGCGCGACAAGGAGATCGCCGCCCTCACCAAGGACGTGACGGCCAAGGCGGAGAAGGACCGCCTGACCCGGGAGTACAAGGCGGCCCATCCCCTGCCTCCCGTGACCCTGGCCCAGGTGGCCGATCACGTCGAGCACGTGCGGAAGGTGGCGGGCGCCGACAGCGTGGGGCTGGGCGGGGACTACGACGGCAACAGCGACTGGCCGGAGGGGATGGAGGACGTGACGAGCTATCCGAAGCTCTTCGCGGAGCTCGCCCGCCGTGGCTGGTCGGACGAGGACCTGGGCAAGCTCGCGAGCGGGAACATCCTGCGCGCGATGCGCCAAGCGGAAGCGGTCGCGAAGAGGCTTCAGGCCTCGCGGCCGCCGTCGACGGCGACCATCGAGCAGCTCGACGGCGCGCGGGCGCGCTGAGGGAGAGGCCTCAAGCGCCGAGAGGGAAGACGCTCAGGCCGACGCGGTGGCCATCCGGGTCGCTGATGTAGAGCGTCGCCGCCGTACGGTCCGCGATCGTCACTCCCGCCGCGGCCAGGCGCGACTCCCAGGCCGCGAGGTCGGCGACGGCGAAGACGAGGACGTGTCCCGATCCCGCGCCCGCGCCGGGCCCCTTGATCTCGCGCTCGAGCATCAGCACGGCGTCACCCACCGACATCCAGATCGAGCGCACGCGTCCACCCTCGTCGAATCGCCGTGCTTCGTCGAGTCCGAGCACACCGCCGTAGAAACGCAGCGACCGCTCGGGGTCGGCCACGCGCAGCGCGAGGTGATGGATGCGGGCAGGGCGCTCCATGACGTCCGATCATGCCGCAACCGGCGTGGCCGGAACAATTCCTCGGGCCCGCGGATGAAGGAAATACAAGAGCGGGGAATTCGTCCCCGAGCGGGGTCGATCGGGGGACGAAGAACGGCGACGGCAGCCCGGCTCAAGCGACGTGACACCAGTGGGATCGCGGCGCCTTCGGCGGCTCCGAACCCAGCCGCCCTCACCGGGGCATGGTTCTTGCCAAACCCGTCACGGAGGCTTCTGTGTACTGGTCAGTGATCGGGCGCCGGCTGATCGGCCGCAGCGTGCCGCTGCTCATGGCGACGCTTCTCCTGGCCTTCGGCTGACCCCGCGCGCACCCCGCTCGTCCGCTCGGCCCCTTGATCGGGTAGTCTTTTCGCACCGATGAGCGCGACCGCCATCCCCTTGGCCGAGCCCTCGCCGATCGAGGCGGCCCGTGAGGCCGTCGAGCACACGCGCCGCTTGCTCTTCCCGTTCCGCTTCGAGCGGTGGCTCACGCTCGGCTTCGTCGCGTTCCTCGACCAATGCGGGCGTGGGGGAGTGGGAGGGGCCTGGCCGGGGTCGCCGCCCGCGGGCGGCTTCCCCGGGACGGGGAACGGAAGCGGAACCGGCGATCTCTCGAACCTCGGCTCCTGGTTCACGGCGCATCTGGGCCTGATCGTCGGGGTGGCGGTCGGCGTGCTCGTGGCCGTCGTCATCCTGGTGGCGGTGATGTTGTGGATCGGCAGCCGCGCCACCTTCGTGTACATCGAGGACGTCGCCACCGGCCAGGCCGAGCTCTCGCGTCCGTGGGCCGACCACGCCGAGAGGGCGAACTCGTATTTCGCCTGGCGCTTCGGGCTGGCCGCGGCGCTCCTCGGCGCCTTCGCCCTTCTCGTGGCCCTGGCCGGCGCGGCCGCCCTTCTCATCGCCCGTGGGGGCGGAGCGGGAGCGGCGCTCGGCGCGGTCGCGCTGATCGTCCTCGTTCCCGTCTTCCTCCTCGTGCTCCTCGCGGGCGGTCTGGCGGCCGTGGCGCTGCGCGATTTCGTCGCCCCCCTGCAGATGCACGGGCAGATCGCCTGCGGTCCCGCGGTCCGCCTCTTCATCTCGCTGCTGCGTGCGCATCCCGTCCCGTTCCTCCTGTACCTGGTGCTGAAGATCGTCTTCGGGGTGGCCCAGGGCATCGTCATCCTGCTCGCCGCCTGCTTCACCCTGTGCTGCATCCTCCTGCCCGTGGTGACGCAGACGGCGCTGCAGCCGCTCTTCTTCTTCGAACGCGCCTGGTCGCTGTGCCTGCTCCGGCAGATGGGATACGACTTGATGGCGCCGGGGCCGACCGCTGAGGGGCCGCGGGTGTAGCCTCGATCGTAGGAGCCCGCCATGAGCATGACTTCGGCCGAGCGTGAGCAGAGGATCCATCAATACGAGCGGGGACCGCTCCGTCTCCACGACGCCCTTCACCTGGTGCCGGACGAGGCCGTCAAGTGGCGGCCCGCGCCGGGCAAGTGGAGCGCGCACGAAGTCGTCTGCCATTGCGCGGATTCCGAGATGAACGGGGCCATGCGCCTGCGCTACGTGCTCGCGGAGAAGGATCCCGTCATCATGGGTTACGACCAGGACGCGTGGGCCCGCATCTTCGACTACCACTCGCGGCCGCTGGAGCCCGCGCTGTCGCTCGTCGAGGCCGTACGCGCGCACACGACGGGGCTGCTGCGCGCCCTGCCCGACGACGCCTGGTCGCGCACGGGCCGGCACACGGAGTCCGGCCCGTATTCGGTCGAGGCATGGCTGCGGATCTACTCGGACCACCTCGAGGGGCACGCACGTCAGATCGAGCGCAACCTCGACGCCTGGCGGTCCGGCGCAAGGACGGCGCCCGTTCCCTGATCGCGACGTCGCGCCCGTAAACCTTACACCGCGCCCGGGAGACGGCGCGCGACGGTGTGGCGCCGCGAATCGCGGCCATCCCTCTCGCTCTCAGCATCTTCGGCGCCGGTGGCCGTCACCGCGACGTACGCCCGTCGTGGCACGCCGCTTGCTCGTCAGCGGCCCAGGAACTCTGGTGACCCCTCCCATCTCAGCCGATACCTGGCGCCGTCTTCGCGGCGCCGTCGCCGTCCACGCTTCCCTCCTCGCGGCCGGCGCAGGGACGAAGGGCCGGGTCCTCCTCGCCCGGGCACGGCCGCTGCTGGGGCAACGGGGCTTTCGCGTGGCGGCGGTGGCGGGCGTCGTCCTGATCGGCGGCGCCGCCTTCGCCCATCATCTCTACCTCGACCGTTCCGGCCTGCCCGATCTGGAGCCGTTCATCAGGTTCGAGCCGCCCACGATCGGCGAGGTCTCCGACGCGCGCGGCGAGGTGCTCATCGAGCTCGCGCGCGAGTATCGGCGCATCCTCGAGTACGACGAGATTCCGCCCGTCGTGCGCGAGGCCATCCTCGCCGCGGAAGACAAGAACTTCTTCTCCCATTCCGGGATCGACTACGGCGCCTTCCCGCGCGTGGCGTGGAAGACGGTGGCCACGTCGGTATCGGCGACCTGGCGGCACTCGGTGGCCGAGCACCGCCTCGCTCCCTCCGTCATCTTTCCCCAGGGTGGCTCGACCCTGACCCAACAGCTCGTGCGCGGCTACTTCCTCCGCCAGATGACCGCACAGGAGGAGGGAGGCACGCTGATCGACAACGGCTTCCTGTCCGTCGCCGCGTCCAAGGTGCTCGGCGTGCCTGCCACCAACAAGCTCTCGCGCAAGATCGAGGAGATCCGGCTGTCGTTCTGGCTCGAGAGGGAGATGGAGCGTCGATTCGGATCCAAGGCGCGCGCCAAGCAGGAGATCCTCGCGCGCTACGCCAGCTTCATCTACATGGGCAACGGCCGCTACGGGTTCGCGGCCGCCTCGGAGTACTACTTCGCCAAGCCCCTGTCGAGCTATGGCCCCGTGGATGCCGACAAGGCGGCGCTCCTGGCCGGCATCATGAAGTCGCCCCGCGAGTACGCGCCGTCCCCCGGAAACGTCGATCGGCCGCGCCGGCGGCGCAACGACATCCTGGGGCTCATGGCCCGCGACGGGTCGCTGTCCGAGGAGATGGCGCGGCGTGCGCAGGGGACCCCCGTGCGCCTGGCCGCGCGCAGCAAGATGAAGACGGAGGCGCCGGCGGTCGTGGAGAACGTCTTCACGGAGCTCAAGACGGCCCAGCGCAACGGCGTGAGCGTCGAGGCGCTCATCGGCGGCCGGATCAGCGTGCAGACGACGGTGGACAACCGCATCCAGCGCCTGGTCAACCAGGCGCTGGAGTCGGGCCTGCGCGCGTACGAGACGCGGCACCCGAAGAGCCGCGGACTCATCCAGGGCTCGGTGGTCGTGCTGCGCAACGCCGACGCGGCCGTGCTCGCCGAAGCGGGCGGCCGGCAGGTCTACCGGGATCGCTACACCTCGTACAGCGATTACAACCGCGTCACGGACTCGCGGCGGCAGCCGGGCTCCGTGATGAAGCCGATCGTCTACCTGGCCGCGTTCTGTCACGGAGAGGCCCTCGACAACCGCGTCGCGGACGAGCCCATCGCGGTGAGCACCGGCCTGAACACGCCGGCGAAATGGATCAACAACTACGACTTCAAGTTCAAGGGCCTCATTCCCGTGCGGCAGGCCCTGGCCGAGTCGCGCAATGCCGCCACCATCCGCCTGGCCCAGGACGTCGGCGTGCGCGAGATCCTGCGCACGGCCCGCGAGCTGGGGATCCGGACTCCGTTGCAGCCGTACATCACGACCGCCCTCGGCGCCTCCGAAGTGCAGCTGCTGGAGCTGGCCAATGCCTACCGCGCCCTGGCCTCGAGCGTGAGCGCGGATCCGCACGTCATCGCGCGCGTCAGCGGCCCTTCCGGCGAGGCCCTGTTCACGGCGGCCGCGTCCACGCGGCCTCTCGCCATCGATGCCCAGGCCATCGCCGCCATCCAGGAAGGCCTGCGCGGCGTCGTGCGCCTGCCCAGCGGCACCGCGCACGCCCTGGCCGGCAACGACTTCGGGATCCCGGTGATGGGGAAGACGGGCACGAGCAGCGATTTCCGTGACGCGCTGTTCGTGGGGTCCACCTACGGTCCCGAAGGCGTGACGCTGGCGGTACGCATCGGCTACGACGACAACCGTGAGCTGGGCGAGAAGGAAACGGGCGGACGTGCCGCCCTTCCCATCTTCCGGGAGGTGGTCCAGGGGATCTACACGCAAGGCCTCCGGGAAACGGCGCCCTCGTTCCCCCCGGAGATGGAGCAGCGGATCACCGACTACGTCGCCGCGGCCGCGGCCGATGAGCTCGAGGGATGGGCAGCCGAGGCCGCGCCCGCGTCGGAGCCCACCCTCCTGCCCGCCCGCCTGATGCCCGCCCTCGCGCTCGCACCCGCCCTGCCCGCTCCGCCCTCACCGATGTTCGACCCCGCGCGGTCCGACGCGCGATCCAAGCGGGATCACCAGGTGTCCTTGCCCGATCGCTGATGCGTCCGTCCACCGCGGCCCGCCTGGCCACGCAGCTGGAATGTCTCCCCGCCCTCCTCGAGGGCGCGGCGCCCGAGGCGCTGGAGCGCCGCCCGCCATCGGGCAAGTGGTCCGTGAGGGAGAACCTCGCGCACCTGGCCCGGCACCACCAGGTGATGCTCGACCGCGTGCGCAGGGTGTTGGCGGAGGATCGCCCGCGGCTAGCGCGTTACGCGGCGGAGGAGGATGCGGAGTGGCCGGTCTGGGCCGCGCTGCCCGTGGACGAGGTCCGTGTGCGCCTGACCGCGCTGCGGACCGAGCTCACCGAGCTGGTCTGCGCCCTCGACGAGAAGCAGCTGGGGCGTACGGCCGTGCACCCCACCCTCGGCGAGATGGCCCTGCCCCTGTGGATCGAGTTCTTCCTCCTGCACGAGGCGCATCATCTCTACGTCGTCATGAAGCGCGCTCGCGGTGGCGAGTAGCGGCCGACGAGGCTCTCGATCCGGCGCACGACTTCGTCCGTCTCCGTACCCGAGGTCTCGACCGTGTACGCGGCCTCGGCGTAGAGGGGCCGGCGCGCGGCCAGCAGGCGGCGCAGCTGGGCCATGGCTTCCGGGTGATCCGCCATCGGCCGCCGATCGCCCTGCTGGACCACGCGATTCCAATGGTCCTCCGGTTCGGCGCGCAGCCAGATGGTGAGGGCGCGCCGGCGCAGCACGCCGAAGGTGTCCGCGCTCGTCACGATGCCCCCGCCCGTGGCCAGGACGAGGGGCCGCGCCTCGCGCAGCACCCGATCCAGTGTCTCCCGCTCGAGGCGCCGGTAGTACTCCTCGCCGTGGAGGGCGAAGATCTCGTCGAGGGTGAGGCCGGCCGCCTCCTCGATCCGCCGGTCGAGCTCGACGAACGGAACGTGGAGCCGGCGGGCGAGACGGCGCCCGATCGTCGTCTTGCCCGCGCCGCGCAAACCGAGAAGCGCGATCACGGGAAGGTCGCGCTCGCCGCCGGCTGCGCGGAGCAGCTCGGCCGGCGTCGTGCCGAGGGCCCCGGCCAGGGAGGCGAGCTTGCGCACCGAGATGTTCGCCCGCCCCGCCTCCACCTGCACCAGGAAGCGCTCGGAGAGGCCGGCGCGTCCGGCCAGGTCGCGCAGAGTGGACCGGCGCTCCGTGCGCAGGGCGCGCACGCGCTGCCCCAGTCCGACGAGAAGGCGATCCGCATCCATGCCTGACCGCACTATAATACAGGCCATGGTCTCAAATCACGCACTATAATGCTTGACACCCCGTCGCGCCGCCGATAGCATCCGAGGAGACATGGAACACGCCGCTTCCGCGACCGAGACCCCCATCCGGTTCGAGACGCACCCCTCGCGCTACGTCCACTGGCGTCTGGAGATCGAGCCGCCGCTGGCCCGGCTCGTGATGGACGTGCAGGAGGAGCGCGCGTTGCGCGGCGACTACCCTCTCAAGCTCAACAGCTACGACCTCGGGGTCGACCTCGAGCTGGCGGACGCCATCCAGCGGCTGCGCTTCGAGCACCCCGAGGTGCGGACGGTGATCGTGACGAGCGGGAGAGACCGCGTGTTCTGCTCGGGGGCCAACATCTACATGCTCGGCTCCTCGACCCACGCCTTCAAGGTCAACTTCTGCAAGTACACGAACGAGACGCGCCTGGCTCTCGAGGACGCGTCGCAACACTCCGGCCTCAAGGCGCTGGCCGCGGTCAACGGCCCCTGCGCGGGCGGCGGCTACGAGCTGGCCCTGGCCTGCGACGAGATCGTCCTCGTCGACGACGCCTCGTCCGCGGTCAGCCTGCCCGAGGTGCCGCTCCTGGGCGTGCTCCCGGGGACGGGCGGCCTGACGCGCGTGGTGGACAAGCGCAAGGTGCGGCGCGACCTGGCCGACGTGTTCGCGAGCCTGGGCGAAGGGGTGAAGGGGAAGCGCGCCGTGCAGTGGCGGCTCGTGGACGAGACGGTGCCCCTCTCGAAGTTCGCGGCGCGCATCGCGGAGCGCGCGATGGCCCTGGCCGGCGCGTCGGCGGAGAAGACGGGGCCCGGCGTGACCCTCGAACCACTGGAAGGGAAGTACACCGAGCAGGGCGTCGAGCATCGCTCGGTCACCCTCGCCATCGACGCCGGCGAGCGGGTGGCGCGGCTCACCGTGCGGGGACCGGAGGACGACGAGCCCACCATGCCCGCCGCGATGCGGGAGCGGGGAAGCGCGCTATGGGCCCTGCGCGCCTTCCGCGAGCTGGACGACGCGCTGCTCGAGCTGCGCTTCAACCGGCCGGAGATCGGCGTGGTCGTGCTCCAGACGCGCGGCGACTCCGCACGCCTTCTGGCCGTGGACGCGGCCCTGGAAGCGGGCAAGGACGACTGGTTCGTCAACGAAGTCCGCCAGCACATGAAGCGGGTGCTCAAGCGCCTGGACCTGACCGCCCGCACGTTCCTCGCCGTCATCGACAAGGACTCCTGCTTCGCGGGCTCGCTGATGGAGCTCGCGCTGGCCGCGGACCGTTCCTACATGCTGGCCGCGGAGGGTGGACCCAAGGTCGCCCTCTCCGCCATGAACATGGGCGCGCTCCCCATGTCGAACGGGCTCAGCCGGCTGGGCACGCGGTTCCTCGGTGGTGGCGCGCAGCCGTTCGAAGCGGGCCGCGCGTACGACGCGGAAGCGGCGCTCGAGGCCGGGCTCGTCACCTTCGCGCCGGACGACATCGATTGGGAGGACGAACTCCGCCTGGCCCTCGAAGAGCGGGCGAGCATCTCTCCGGACGCCCTTACGGGCATGGAGGCGAACCTGCGCTTCGCGGGCCCGGAGACCATGGAGACCAAGATCTTCGGCCGCCTTTCCGCCTGGCAGAACTGGATCTTCCAGCGCCCGAACGCGGTGGGAGAAAAGGGCGCCCTGACTCTGTACGGACGGCCGGAACGGGCAAGGTTCAGTTGGACGAGGACGTAATCCCAGGGAACAAGAAACACGTAGAGCAAGACGGCGCTGCATAGCAGCGGCGGCTTGCGAGGGGGGTTTCAGGGGGGGTCGCGAACACCCATCGTGATGTGGTGTGAGTGCCCCCCCTGACTTAATAAGCCGACAAGTCAGTGACAGCAATCAGTGACAGCGAATCGGTAACAAGGTGATTTGATCCCATGTCCACCGTCGATCTGAGCTCCAAGATCCCCAACAACGTCGACCTGTCGCAGGACAAGCGCCTGCTGCGGGCCCTCGAGCAGTGGCAGCCCGACTACATCCAGTGGTGGATGGACATGGGGCCGAGCGGCTTCCAGACCACCGACATCTGGCTGCGCACCGCGATCAGCGTGGACGCGGAGGGCTGGGCGCACTTCGACTACGTGAAGATGCCGGACTATCGCTGGGGCATCTTCCTGGCCGATCCGCAGCCGGAGCGCACCATCGGCTTCGGCGACAACATGGGCAAACCCATTTGGTCGCAGGTGCCGGGCGAACACCGCAACACGTTGCGACGGCTCATCGTGACCCAGGGCGACACCGAGCCCGCCTCCGTCGAGCAGCAGCGGATGCTCGGCCACAGCGCGCCCAGCATCTACGACATGCGGAACCTCTTCCAGGTGAACGTAGAGGAGGGCCGGCACCTGTGGGCGATGGTCTACCTGCTGCACAGCCAGTTCGGGCGCGACGGCCGCGAAGAGGCGGAAGAGCTGCTGCAGCGCCGCAGCGGCAACCCCGACAAGCCGCGCATCCTGGGCGCCTTCAATCAGCCCGTCGACAACTGGCTCGACTTCTTCATGTTCACCATGTTCACGGACCGTGACGGCAAGTACCAGCTCCTCGCCCTCGCGGAGAGCGGGTTCGACCCTCTCGCGCGGACCACGCGCTTCATGCTCACGGAAGAGGCGCACCACATGTTCGTGGGCGAGACGGGCGTGGAGCGCATCGTCCAGCGCACCGCCGAGCTGATGAAGGCCGACCCCAACGAAGACGTGATGAAGCAGGGCGGGATCCCGCTGGACATGATCCAGCGCTATCTCAACCTCTGGTTCGCGCTCTCCCTGGACCTCTTCGGGGGCGAGATCTCGAGCAACGCGGCCTCCTTCTTCGCGGACGGCTTGAAGGGCCGCTACAAGGAAGAGACGTATCAGGACCACCTCGCGCTGAGCGACACCTATCGCATGACCCTCCCCAGGGAGGGACGGGTGGCGGAGGAGGACGTGCCCCTGCGCAACGCGATGAACGAGGTGCTGCGCGACGCCTACATCGAGGACTGCCAGCGCGGCGTCGACCGCTGGAACAAGAGGCTGGCGGAGGCGGGCCTGTCCGCGCGCCTGGCGCTTCCGTCCAAGCGCTTCTATCGCCACATCGGTATCTACGCCGGCCTGCCCTTCGATCCCGAGGGCCGCTACCTCGACCAGACGGAATGGGACGGGCGCCGTGCGCAGTGGCTGCCCTCCGACGCCGACCGCGCGTACGTCGCGAACCTCCAGAAGGCGGTGCGCGATCCGGGCCAGATCGCGAACTGGATCGCCAGGCCCGCGCGCGGCATCAAGGGCCTGCCCTTCGACTACGAATACGTGCGCCTCGAGGACTGAGCGCGACCGTTTCCGCCGCCCGAAATTGGAAATCGCTTTCGCGACGCGTACGCGGCGCCGGCCGGCGGCGGTTCGGCCCTACTGCTGGGGGGATGGCTGGAGGCGCGGCAGCGCGGTGGCGGCCCCGGCGGCGGCGGAGGCCGCGGCTCCGACCGCGGAGCGCAGCGCGCGCAGGGCGCCCGCGTAGTAGCCCTGCTTGTGACGCAGCATCAGGTTGCCCTGGTTGATCTCGATGGCGATGCGCCGCCATTTGCCGTCGCGCATGGGATTGCTCGACACGTAGCCCAGCGCGTACTGCGTGCGCAGCTCGTCGGCGATCCGGTCGTAGACGCCGTCGATCTGGGCCAGCCCGGCCGGGAAGTACGACCGTCCTCCCGTCTCCCGGGCCAGCGCGGTGAGGAAGAAGGAGGCGCGGTCCGGCGCCTCCGTGTCCAGCGTGGACGTGCGCGGCGCGCGCAGGCTGATCGCGAAGACGGTGACGTTGCCCTTCTTCGCGAGCTCGAGCACCTGGTCGTCGCTGACCAGCGACGACGTGTCCTCTCCGTCGGAGAGGATCACGACCGCCTGGCGCGTCATGTCGTCCCTCTGGCGCCGGAAGCGCGGGTCCTTCAGCGTGAAGTAGAGCGCGTTGTAGACGCCCGTCGCCCCGTCCGCGGTGATGCCACGCACCGCGTCCTCCAGCTTCGCCTGCTCGTTCGTGAAATCCTGAAGCACGGAGAACTTGTGATTGAACTGGATGATCTCGGCCTGGTCTCCCGGGCCGAGGGCGCGCACCAGGCGCATGGCCGCCGTCTTGACCGCGGGCAGGTTGGGCTGCATCGAGAGCGAGCTGTCCACCAGGATGGCCAGCGAGATGGGGAGGCGCTCCTGCGTGAAGAGGCACAGCTGCTGCGGCACCCCGTCTTCGAAGATCTTGAAATCATCAGGAACCAGGCCGGTGACATGGCGGTCGTGCCCGTCGGAGACCGACACATTCAGGTTGACCACATCCACCGTCGACGAAAACGTCGGAATCCGCCGCGTCGCGTTCGTCTCGGCGTGCACCCCTGCCGCCAGGGCGACGGCCACCATCGCGCCGGCCAAGGCGCTCCCCAGCGGGGTCCAGGTTCGGTTCCGGTGTCTCATGATTCGCTGACCTCTGCTCCCTTCCGCTGCTCTGTCAGCAAAAACCATACCGGCGGAATCCACAATGATCTTCGTCACGGCCGTGGTCAAGGAGGTCGCCCGCCACCGTCGCCGGCGATGGTCGGCGCGGGGCTTCGGAGTTTGACTCGTTCGCCGAGTGAGCGTACGTTCGCTCGTCGCTTGTAAACGTTTCATCCGACGACAACGCCCTCGAGTCTCCCATGGCCGCCCTCGAACCCGGCACCGCCCTTTCGCACTACAAGATCGTGTCGAAGCTGGGGCAGGGCGGGCAGGCCACTGCCTACCGGGCCGACGACCTCCGTCTCAACCGTCCGGTCGTGATGAAGGTGCTGCGGCCGGAGCTGGCCGCGAACGACGCGGCGCGCCGCCGCTTCGATCGCGAGGCACTGCTGTGCTCCGCTCTCGACAACCCGAACATCGCCGCCATCTACGACACGGGGGAGGCGGACGGGCACTGCTACATCGTCATGCAGTACGTCGAAGGGACGACGCTCAAGGAGCTGATCGGAGGCCGGCCGTTGGAGACGCCAGCCGCCCTCTCGATCGCCATCCAGATCGCGGACGCTCTCGCCGTCGCACACGCCAGCGGGATCGTACACCGAGACATCAAACCTTCGAACGTAATTGTGACGACGGCCGGCCAGGCCAAGGTCCTGGACTTCGGCCTGGCCAAACTGCTCGGGGGCCAGAGGCCGGAGCTGGACGCCGACGACTCCCTGACCGACGTCGGCGTGCCTTACGGCTCCCTGGGTTACGGCTCGCCCGAGCAGGCCATGGGCCAGCGCGCGGACCACCGGTCGGACGTGTTCAGCCTGGGCGTGGTGCTCTACCAGATGGTCACCGGCCACCTGCCGTTCCCGGGCAGCACGCCCCTGGAGCGCATTCGCGCGGTGCTGCACCAGGACCCCGTGCCCATGGCGCGATTCAACCCGCGGGCGCCGACGGCGCTGCAACGCATCCTGGAGCGCGCTCTGGCCAAGGACCCGGCCGACCGCCATCAGACCATGGCCGCCCTGCGCGACGAGCTCAAGGCCCTCGAGCGGCGGCTCGCCCGCGATGCCGCCGCCGGCGGCGCCACCGCGCGTGTGCCCGGCCGCGTCCCGCGCCCGTGGGCCGCCCTGGGGGCGGGACTCGGACGCGTCTTCGGCCGCCGCCGCGACGAGCACGCCGACGCCGAAGGCCCCACGCCGATGCGCCCACCCCCCGCGCGCGCGGCGGTGCCGGCGCGTCCCCCTTCTTGGGGGACCGAGACCAAGCGCACGATCGCCGTCCTTCCCTTCCGCAACCTCTCCGGCGATCCCCAGGCCGACTTCTACGAGTTCTCGCTCGCGGATGCCCTCATCACCGAGCTGGCCCAGATCCGTTCCGTCGTCGTACGGCCCTCGTCGTACATGGCCGCCTACGCCGGCCTCACTCCGGACCCGCGGCAGGTGGGCGAGGACCTCGCCGTGCAGGCCGTCCTGGCCGGCAGCTTCTTCCGCGCCCCCGACCGGCTGCGCGTCACCGCCCAGCTCGTGGACACCGCCAGCGGCGAGATCCTGTGGAGCGAGAAGGTGGACGTCCCCGCCCAGGACCTCATCACGGTGCAGGACAAGCTGGCCGAGCGCGTGGTGGCGGGACTGCGCCTCACCCTCACTCCCGAGGAGCAGGCCCGCATCGAGCAACGGCCCACGCGCAGCGCCCCTGCGTACGAGTTCTACCTCCGCGGCCGCGACCTCCTCCTGCGCTACGTGCTGCGCACCCTGGACCTCGAAGACCTGGAACACGCGCTCGGCATGTTCCACGAGGCGGTGGGTCTCGACCCCGACTTCGCCGGCGCGCACGCCGCCCTGGCCCGTTGCTACGTCCTGCACGCGCAGGGCTACGGCGGCGACGAGCACTACCAGCTGGCCGAGCGCTCACTGCGCCGGGCCCTCGAGCTGGACCCGACGGACCTGGAGGCGCGGCTGCAGGGCGTGCACGTGGACCTCCATCAGGGGAACAAGGAGCGGGCGAAGGCGACCATCTCCGTGCTGCGGCGCGAGCGGCCGAACGATCCGACCGTGCTCCTCACCGCGGCCATGCTGTATCGGCTCGACGGCCTCTACGATCATGCCCTGGCCGAGTACGACCACCTGCTCGCGCTCAACCCCGGGGACGCGGTCCTGGTCAGCTACAACAAGGCGCGCCTGGCCATGAACCAGGGCGACAACGACCGCGCGGTCGCGGAGCTGGAAGCGGGACGCATCGCCGAGCCCGAGCATCCCCTGCTGAAGATGTTCCTCGCCATCGCGCGCTTCCAGCAGGGCCGCACCCTCGAGGCCCAATCACTGATCGAGGACGTGCTGCGCCAGAGCCCGCAGTTCGACGCCGCCCAGCCCCTCCTGGCCTGGTGCCTGGCCGCGCGCGGGCAGAAGGAGGCGGCGCGGGCGCTCATCACGGAGCGCGTGCGCGAGAGCGCGCGCGCCGACCACGAGGTCGCCTTCTGGCTGGGCTGCTTCTGCGCCGGCCAGGGTCTGCGCGACGAGGCGATGGAGTGGCTGCGCCGCTCCGTGTTCCTGGGCAACGAGGACTACGTGCTGTTCCGGGACAATCCGACCCTCGCCCCCCTCCGCGAGCACCCCCCGTTCGCCGAGCTGGTCGCCGGGCTCAAGGCCCGTTGGGAGCGGCGCGTCGCCGCCGGCACCCCGCCCGCGCTGTGACCGCGCCCAAGGAGCTGCTGGAACGGATCCAGCTCCGCCTCGAGGACAGTTTCACCGGCATCGGCGAGGTGGTCGGCGACATGCCGCCCGCGGACATCGCCGACCTCCTCAACCAGCTCACCATCGTCGAGGCGGCCACCGTCCTCACCATGCTCGCGATCCCGCGCGCGGTGCAGGTCTTCGACCAGCCGACCATGAGCCGCCGCGCCGCCATCCTGGAGAACCTGCCCGCCGCCCGCGCCGCGCAGGTCCTCGAGGGCATGGCCGCGGACGAGCGTGTGGACCTCGTGCAGCACATGGGCGAGCGCGACCGCCGCAAGCTCCTCCCCATGCTGCGCGCGGAGGTGCGGGCGGAGGTGGAGCGGCTCTGCCAGTATCCCGACCACTCCGCGGGCGGGATCATGACGACGGAGTTCGTCCGCCTCGATCCGTCCATGAAGGTCGGCGACGCCCTCAAGCACATCCGCGCCGTGGCGCGTGACAAGGAGTCGATCTACGCCTGCTACGTCCTGGAGCCGGTGACGGGGCGGCTGCTCGGCTCGCTCTCGTTGCGCGATCTCGTGATGGCGGACCTGGACCGGCCCCTCACCGAAGTGATGCGGCGCAAGCCCACCACGGCGGAGGCGCTCGAGGACCAGGAGTCCGTCGCGAACAAGATGGCGAAGTACAACCTCCTGGCCGTGCCCGTGCTGGAGAAGGACGGCAGCGTCGTGGGGTTCGTCACCGTGGACGACGTCATCGACGTCCTCATCGAAGAGGGCACGGAAGACATCCTGCGCCTGGCCGGCGTGGAGCCGGGCGCCCTGGACAAGCCCTACTTCGACAACCCGGTGTGGCTCGTGGTGCGCAAGCGCATCAGCTGGCTGCTGCTCCTGTTCGTGGCCGAGACCTTCACCGGCACCGTCCTGCGCCATTACGAGAGCGAGCTGGCGGCAGTGGTCGCGCTCTCGTTCTTCATCCCGCTCCTCATCGGCACGGGCGGCAACGCGGGCGCGCAGACGGTGACCACCATCATCCGCAGCCTCGCCCTGCGCGAGATCCGCGTGAAGGACGGCTGGCGCGTGCTGGCGCGCGAGGCGAGCACGGGCATCACCATCGGCCTGCTCCTGGGCGCCTTCGCCTTCGGACGGGCGCTCCTGTGGGGCGCGCACATGCCGCTGGCGGCCACGGTAGCGATCACGATCGTGGTCATCTGCTCGTGGTCCACCACCGTGGGCTCGCTGATCCCGATCCTGGCCGAGCGCTTCGGGGTGGACCCGACGGTGCTGTCCGCGCCCCTCATCACGACCCTGGTGGACGCCACGGGCCTCGTGATCTACTTCTCGATCGCGAAGATGATCTTGAAGCTTTGATCTCAGGGGGGGAACTCACGCGGCATCCCGATGGGCGTTCGCTCCCCCCCTGAAACCCCCCATCGTCCGCCGGCGCTACGCGCCGCCGGACTTACTGGTCGGCTTTCGCTAGGGCTGGTTGCGGGAGCGCTCGGCGGCTTCGTCGTCCTTGAGGGCGGTGATCATCTCCGCCACGGTCATGACGACCTTGCCGCTGGGGAAGTCGAGCTCGAGCGGCTTGTTCGCGGCGACGTGGAGCTTGAAGAGCGCCCGCAACGAGACGGACTGGCGCCCCGCCTTCTGGCCCGCGGACCCGTTGGCCTCGCTCATGGCCGGAATGATACGCGCTTGGATCCGGGAATGCTCATTCCCTGCGCACACAACCCCTTAACCGAAGTAGCGCAAGGCCTTGGACAAACCGCGACGGAGCCCGGGATCGAGCCGCAGGGGCGCGATCTCGTCCCAACCGAACCACCGCAGGTCGGCCGCCTCCTCCTGGGCGCGTCTGAGCTCGCCGGTCCCCGCCACCACCAGGTAGCGAAGATCGAGGTGGGCATGGGCCGGCTCGCCCGGGCGCGCCGGAATCTCGTGCACGTCGACGTCGAGCGGCCGCGGGGCGTCGGGATGGAGACGGGCGTCTTCGAGACCCGTCTCCTCGCGCACCTCGCGCAAGGCCACCGCCTCGCCGCTCGCCTCGCCGGGGTCGGCGTGCCCGCCGGGCTGGAGCCATCGACCGAGCTTGCGATGATGGAGGAGGAGGACGCGCCGGCCGTCCGCGCTCAGGACGAATGCGCTTCCGGTCAGGTGGCCCTCGCCGACGCGGCGATCGAAGGGATCGGGATGCCGGGCCACGAAGTCGAGGATGCGCGCGACGTCGCGCGCTTCCGCCGCGTCCTCGGGGCGATGCGCGCGCAGGCGATGGACGAGCGCCTCCAGGCCGGCCGGCGGCACCGCCGCGCTCAGGACCCCGGCCGGCGCTCGATCAGGCGCTCGAGGTGGCGTATGCGCGCGGCCGTGTCCGCGGTGTTGGCGTTGAGCAGGTCGACCTTCTCGTGGAGATGCGCGACCTCCATCTCGGCCTTGATGTTGACTTCGTACTCGATGTCGCCGCGGATCCTCTCCTTGGCCACCTGGCGGTTCTGGCTGAGCAGGACGAATACGGAGAGGATGATCGCTTCCAGGGAGACGACCATGGTGAGGAGGCCGTAGGGGAAGGGGTCGAACATCGGCGCCCCCGGGATGCCGGGAACGTTGAGCAGGATCCAGGCCGCGAAGAACGCGATATGGAGCATGAGGAAGGGGATGCTGCCGCTGAAGTCCGCGATCCAGTCCGCGGCCTTCTGCACGGTCGTGCGCTTGTCCTCGGCTTCGACGTTGACGTTGCGCGACGCCGTGTGCCGCAGCCGCTCCGCGGACACGCGGAGCCGCCGTCCCATCGAGCTCATGAGGTCGATGGCGGCCGCGGGATGGGTGCGCAGGAACTGGTCGAGGTCGGCCCGGTCCAGGCGGAGCGCATCGAGCCTCTCCGTGACCACGACCGACGCCGTACGCGGACCGCCGTCGAGGAGCGAAAGCTCTCCGACGACGTCCCCCGATCCCGCGACCTCCAGCACGATGCGTGTCCCGGTGTCGTCCTTGAAGAAGACCTCGGCCTTGCCGGAGCGGATCACGTAGAGGCAGTCGCCGGGCTCGCCGTAGTTGAAGAGGACCTGGCCCTCGGGGACCTGGACCTCTTCGAGCTGGGCGGCCAGGGAGACGCGCTCGCCATCGTCGAGGAAGTGGAAGAACGGAATCTCCGCCAGTAGGGCGGCGTCAGCCGGCATTCGACCTCCCGGGAACGCGGCATTGTAAACGACGCGGCGGTATGATTCCCGACCTTCCGATGGAGATGGTAGCCGTGAACCCGGACGGAACCCTCCTCGTGTCCGGGGACATCGAGGGCTGGGCCGAAGTGCTCGCCCGGGGCGTCGACACCATCGTCGACCTCGACGGCTACGTCGACGAGGGCCTACCCGAGACTCCGAACCGCATGCTCTACGTCTACTACCCGATCTTCGATGAGGGGTTGCCGTGCCTGGACAAGCTCGAAGCCGTCGGCCGCCTGGTGGCCGACCTCGTGGGCAGCGGGCACGTGGTCCTCGTCCACTGCCGGATGGGATTCAACCGCTCGAACCTGGTCGTGGCCACCGCGCTGACCTACCTAGGCCTCACCGGAGTGGAGGCGCTCCGCCATCTCCAGAAGCTGAAGCCGGGCGCCCTCTACAACGAGGCCTTCGCCGATCACGTAAGCGCGCTGCCGTGCCGGGTCGCCCGCACGGATGGGTGACTCCGTGGTCGGTCCGGTGCGTCAGGCTTCGGTGAGGACCGGCTCCGGCTCGGCGGCGACGCCCACTGGTGGCGCCATGGCCGCGCTGCGCCGCGTCCCGCCGCGCAGCCGGTACTGATCGGCGGTCTTCGGCACGCCCTGGACGTCGTGTGCCAGGCCGAGCGCCATCAGGACGCGGATGAGGGCCCAGGTGGCATCGACCTCCCACCACGCGTGACCGTGGCGGGCCGAGCGCTGGAACGCGTGATGGTTGTTGTGCCAGCCCTCGCCCCAGGCAATGATCCCCACCCACCAGCAGTTCGTCGAGCCCTCAGGGGTCTCGTAGGTGCGATAGCCGAAGGTGTGGGCCGCGGAGTTGACGAACCAGGTCGCGTTCAGGCCGATCACCAGGCGCAGGAAGATGCCCCAGACGACGTACGGCCATCCGCCCCAGGCGAAGAGGGCGAGTCCCACGAAGATGTTCGGGTAGACGTGCAGGCGGTTGAGCGTGCGCTGGACGGGATCGGCAACCAGCTCCGGGGCATGGCGCGCCTCGATCTCGCGCCGGTCCATCCCGATGTCCGAGACGATCCAGCCGACGTGGCTCCACCAGAACCCGTCCTTCGGCGTGTGGAGGTCGCGGCCTTCACGATCGGAGAGGGTGTGATGGAGGCGATGCATGGCCACCCACGTGATGGCGCCACCCTCGCTGGCCAGCATGCCGCACAGGGTGAAGAGGTACTCCAGCGGCTTCGGGATCTTGAACCCGCGATGGGTGAGAAGCCGGTGGTAGGTGAGCGTGATGCCGACGGAGGCGGTCAGCCAGTACAAGAAGAGCGTGATGCCCAGCGCCGTCCAGGAGAACATCCACGGCGCGAGCAGCGCGCCCGCGTGGATGACGCTGAAATAGATGACGTTCGTCCAATCGAACTTCTTGCCGTTCCAAGTCAGGGCCACGCGCGACCTCCTCGTTGTGCGAGACAACAAGGACGGTAGCACCCGGCTCGGAGGCCGTACGTCACAGAAACGTAATACTTGCAGGTACGGGGGTTTGCGGGCGATCAGGCCACGTGGAGGGCGCGCCGGGGACGTCCCTCGCGCAGCACCAGCCAGAGGCCCAATCCCAGGATCACGAAGGGCAGCAAGGGCAGCAGGACCAGGAAGAACACGGCGGCCAGGAGGGCGAAGGCGAGGCCCACGCCCGAGAACAGGACGCGGAAGACGAGCCCGACCACCCCGAACACGATCCGCAGGACGACCCCGAGCAGCTTGAAGGGAAGGAAGAGAAGCCCGAACACGAGCCCGAAGACGACTCGCAGGAGGAGGAGTGGAAGGGCCACCAGCGCCGCGACCATCAGGGCCATCGCCACCAGAATCAGCATCGTCTCTCCTCGCACCCGCCGCGCACACGCGGTGCGGGCGCTCACCCCGATGTACGAAGCGGGGCGTCCGCAGGTTCCCGTCAGCGCACGTCGAACACGACAACGTCAGGGGGGGCCCACGTACGGAAGGGCACGACGCTTCCGCCGACGCCGCGCGAAACGAAGAGCGTGGTCCCGTCCACCTCGTGGCGGCCCCACGGATAGACCTTGCCCATGGGGCTGGGCACGAAGATCGGCCGATATCCGGGCAGGGCGATGTGGCCGCCGTGCGTGTGGCCGCACAGGAGCAGGTGAACGCCGCGCGAGCGGACCCAGAGGAGGCCGTCCGGCGAGTGACAGACGGCGATGCGCACCGTGGCGTCACTGATCTTCTCGAGCGCCTCGTCCACCGCGTGCTGGCGTGACTCGAAGTCTCCCTGGTCGAGCGAGGTGAACGGATCGTCGAGACCGACGATGCCGACGTCGTCGTGCGGCGGAGGCAGGCGCAGCGCCTCGTTCACGAGGATGACGGTGCCGGCGGCGCTGAGGGCGACCTCGAGGCGTGCCGGCCGCGCCCAGAAGTCGTGGTTGCCGAGGACCGCGATCTTCAGATCGGCGCGCACGCTGTGGACGAGGTCGTTGAGCTCCTTCACGCGGCTCTGGGTGGCGCCGAGGAACACGTAGTCGCCGCCCAGCAGCAGCACGTCGGGCCTGGCCTCGCGCAGGAGATGGAAGGCGCCTTCGAGCGTGGCCCGGTGCGTCGTCGGCCCGAGATGGAAGTCCGATCCGAAGGCCAGCCTGAGCGGCGGGCGGCCGGCCT
>DASTLK010000345.1:0-3056 GCA_035715025.1 Vicinamibacteria bacterium | reverse complement strand
CGCCCGGAGCACCGCCATGGACGTCACGCCCTTTCGAGGTGCCGGCGATTCTACCACTCGGCCGCGGGCCTCACCGGACGCGGTAGAGCCGATAGGTGCCCCTCTCCGCCACCACGGGCAGGCCACGCAGCGCGAGATCGTCGAAGGCGTCCATGGCCCGCTCGTGGGGACCCTCCATCATGAAGTCCACGCCGTACCGCGTGCGCAGCTCCGCCGCGTCCGGGCTGCCGGCGTAGATCTTCTTCACGTCCTCGTCGCGCGAGCCGGCGTCCAGACCCTGGGACCAGATGTGCCCGAGGTATCCGACGACGGTGCGCCGGCCCGTGAGGTACACCTCGGAGTTGTAGGCGGGCGCGTGCAGGACGGTCGCGCCCACGGGAGTCGCGCCGCGAATGTCGTCGGCGAAGGCGGTGCCTTCCGGGGGGACGATCTGGAGGACGATCTTGTCGGAGGCGGCGCGCCAGAGGTCGAGCGCGCCGGACAAGGTCAGCAGGAGGAAGAGCGCCGCCGCCGCCGCGCGGGCTCCCCAACCCGAGCGCCACAGCCGCGCCAGCAGCAGCGCGATGAGCAGCGCGGAAACGAGATGCCACCAGATCATGAACTTGATGTTGTCCCAGATCCAGGGAGACAGCCGGACCAGGTTCGGCACCAGGAAGCACAGGGCGAACGGGAGATAGAACCGCAGCAGGGTCGTGTCCACCACGGGCCGGGCGCCGCGCCACAGCAGCGCGAAGAGGAGCGCGGGGATGAACAGGCCGAGGTTGAGCCACCAGAAATGCAGCAGGCCGAGGCCGGCCCGGTCCCATCCGACTTGCCACTCGAGGAACCGGCGCGACTGCATCGAGCTGCCCGAGGCCAGGAGCAGGACCTGCGGGATCGCCATCAGGGCGGCCAGGCCCAGCGACCGAAGCCAGCCACGCCGGTCGGGAAAGAGGAGGGCCAGGGCCAGCCCCACCGCCATGGCGACCGTGAACGCGTGTGCGTGCGCGAGGGGCATGATCCCGGTGACCGCCCCCGCAGCCAACAGTCGCCGGCGCGCGCGGGTGCGGTCTTCGTCCGTCACCGCCTGCCACCACAGCGTGGCCACGATCAGGAACAAGGGCAGCCCGAGCAGGAACGAGCGTTGCGGGATCAGCATCGTGATCACGATGTTCCCCCAGCGCAGCGGGCCGGCGGGCAGGATCGTGTAGTCGTGGGTCGGCCGGCGCAGCAGGCCGACCAGGCCGTCCACGGCGGGGTCGACGTCGCGGGCCAGCCAGAGGAAGCCGGCCCCCCCGCTCGCGATCGCGAGCAGCGGGGCGAGCAGGGCGGCCAGACGGTCGCGGGTCACGCGCAAGGCAAAACGGTGCAGCAGGCCGACGAGCGCCCAGCCCAGCATGAGGTTCTCGAGCCGGAACGCGCGCCGCGCGCTCTCTCCCGCCGCCATCAGCATGGCCGCCACCAGGTCGACGAGGAACGGATACGTCAGGCGCGTGCCCGCCAGCTCCGGATGCTCCGGAGGGAAGTTGTGGCCGTACACGAACGAGGTCGCGATGGCGAGGTGGAAGGGCAGGTCGCCGAGGTTGTGGTCGACACCGGTGAAGACGCCACCGCCCTCCGGCGCTTCGAAGAACGCGCGGTCGAGGAGTCGCGTGATCAGGAACAGCGTGAACGCGTAGAAGAGGACGGTGGCGACGGTGGCGCGCGTCGGTGTCCTCAGCGCGCGTGTCGCCTCCGTGCGCGTGCGGGCGACGTCCGCTTGGGCCGCGCGTCGCCCCTTCGTTCCGAGGATCAGCAGCGGACCCGCGAGGACGATGGCCGCCGACACGATCACCGTCCCCGTCGAGAGACCGAAGAGCCAGCCCAGGATGTATCCGACCAGCCCGAAGCCGACGATCCCGAGAGGCACGCCCATGCACAACCGCGCGGGCAGGATCGCGTCGTCGTCGAGAAGGTAGGTGGCAGCGGTGCCGCCCAGGATGGCGACGGCGAGGAGGACGAAACTCACGGGCTGGGCGAGGGAGAAGCCTGCGGCTCCGGCTCTGTCGCGCGCAGCAGCGCGGCCAGATGCTCCTGCCAGATCGCCGGCCAGGAGTGCGTGCCGTGCCCGCGCGTCTCCGGAGAGATGGGCAGCAGGACCGCGCGGCCGCGCGGCACGCGGCGGATCTCGCGCTCCAGGATCCCCAGCTCCGGCGGGTTCACCTCGTCGTCGGCGGAGTTGACGGCGACGAGGGGAGCGCGGATCGTCTCCAGGGCCGGGGCGGGATCGTAGTCGCGCGAGGCCTCGAACTGGTACAGCGTGTCGTTCGCGTCCATGGTCTTGAGCCGGGCCTGGACCTGCTCGTCGAAGAAGCGATCGGCGGCGTCTCGCGTCGGCGCCGCCTTCTGCCACTGGAGGGGACTGCTCCCCATGAAGAGCAGCGTGTACACGGCGGCGGTGAGACCGCCGCGGGGCTGCGCCACGTAGTCGCCGCCCTTCCACTCCGGGTCGTTGCGGATGGAGTCGATGGCCGTCCGGCGCATCATGCGGTTGCGCCCCGCGATCTGCACCGGGAGCGACGCCAGCGGCATCAGCGCGTCCATGAAGTCGGGATACGTCTCGCCCCACAACCACGTGTGCATGCCGCCCATCGACGTGCCCATCACCAGACGCAGGTGATCGACGTGCAATCCCTCGGTCAGCAACTGGTGCTGGGCGCGGATCATGTCGCCATAGCCGTAGCGCGGGAACCGCGCGTGCAGCCCGTTGCTGGGCTTGCTCGAGCCGCCGTGGCCGATTCCGTCCGGCAGCACGACGAAGGTGCGCGTCGTGTCCAGGAGCTGGCCCGGACCGAACAGCACGCCCGCGAAGTTGGGGCTCAGGAACTGCCGGCCCGATCCGCCCGTCCCGTGCAGGACGAGGACGGCGTTGTCGACGCGGCCGTTGGCCCCGCGGTGCGGCGTGCCGAGGGTCTGGTAGTGGATGCGCAGCTCGGGCAGGCGCTCGCCGGTGTCGAAGGCGAAGTCGCGCAGGATGAAGTCGCCTTCGGCCGGCGTCGGGAGGTCGGCGGCGCGGAGTGCGGGCACGGCCACGGTCA
>DASTLK010000344.1:0-5020 GCA_035715025.1 Vicinamibacteria bacterium | reverse complement strand
CCGTGCTCCTCTGCGCCAACCTCATCGGCGCCTCCAAGGTCGCGCAGATCGGGGGGGTCACGTTCGGCGCGGGAGTGCTGTTCTTTCCCATCAGCTACGTGTTCGGCGACGTGCTGACCGAGGTCTACGGCTACGCGCGCGCGCGCAAGGTCGTGTGGGCGGGTTTCGGCGCGCTCATCTTCGCCTCGTTCATGACCTGGGCCGTGCTCGCCTTCCCGCCCGCGCCCGGCTGGGCGCACCAGGCCGCGTTCCAGACCGTCTTCGGCTCGACGCCGCGCATCGTGCTGGCCTCGCTCATCGCGTACTTCTGTGGCGAGTTCTGCAACTCCTACGTGCTGGCCAAGATGAAGCTGCTCACCCGCGGCCGCTTCCTGTGGATGCGGACCATCGGCTCCACGATCGCGGGCGAGGCGGTCGACTCGCTCATCTTCTATCCGCTGGCCTTCGTGGGCGTCTGGTCCAACGACCTCGTGGCCAAGGTCCTCGTCAGCAACTACCTCCTCAAGGTGGGCTGGGAGGCGGTCATGACGCCGGTGACCTACCGCGTGGTCAACTCGCTCAAGCGCGCCGAGAGGGAGGACTACTACGATCGCGACACGGACTTCACGCCCTTCTCGCTGAGTGCCTGAGCGCGCGCCGGAGGCGGCCGATCCCTTCCCGGCCTGGGTGGATGCGCTCCAGCGCCGTCATCGCGAGACCCTGACCTTCGCCGAGGTCCGCAAGGGACTGCAGGCGCTGTCGTCTCTCTACGTCGAGCGCCGCCAGAAGATCGCGGGCGGGGCCGCCCTCGAAGGCAGCGGCAAGCGGGCCGCCTTCGCCCTCTACTACGGCCCGGCGCACTTTCTCCTCGTGCGCGCCATCGTGCGCGCGCTGGGGGCGACGTCGGGGCTGCGCACGGTCCTGGATCTGGGCTGCGGGACCGGTGCCGCGGGCGCGGCCTGGGCGCTGGAGACGGGCGCCGCCGTGGACGGCATCGACCGCAGCGGATGGGCCGTGGAGGAGACGCGATGGACGCTCGCGCGCCTGCGCCTGCGCGGCACCGCGAAGAAGGGCGACGCGGCCGCGGCCACCCTGCCCGCCCCGCCCTCCGCGATCGTGAGCGCGTTCGCGGTGAACGAGCTCGACGCGGACGCGCGGACGCGCCTCCTTTCCACTCTGCGCGGCGCTCCCGCGCGGGGAGTGCGCGTCCTCATCGTCGAGCCCCTCGCACGCCGGGCCCTGACCTGGTGGGACGAATGGGCGGCCGCGTTCGCCCCGGCCGGGGGACGGCAGGACGAGTGGCGGCTGGGCACCGTGCTGCCCGAGAGCGTGGCTCAGCTCGGACGCGCGGCCGGGCTGGACGCGCGCACGCTGGGCGGCCGGTCGCTCTTCGTGCCCGGAAAAGAAGACGATCGACCCCGTTAGCGGATGGAAGTCGTGGCCGGCTTCGTGCGGCCATCCTGCCCCACGCGCGCGAGCTCCTCCTCGACGACACGCGCGAAGGTCTCGTAGGGTTGCGCCCCCACCACCAGCCGCCCGTTGATGAAGAAGGCGGGCGTCGACGAGACTCCGTAGCGCTGGCCCTCCGCGGTGTCGTTCTGCCACTGTGCGCTGTGGCGGCCCGACTCGAGGCACTGGTCGAAGGCCGTGGCGTCGAGGCCGAGGGCGACCGCGCTCTGCTTGAGGTCCGCTTCCGCCAGCTTGTCCTGGTGCTCGAACAGCACGTCGTGCATCGCCCAGAACTTGCCCTGCTCGTTCGCGCAGGCCGCGGCCTCGGCCGCGCGCGCCGCGTTGGGATGGATCTGCACCAGCGGGAAGTCCCGATAGACGAGCCGGATCTTGCCCGGGAACGACTCGTCGAGCTTCTTGAGGGTGGCCGTCGCCCGCGAGCAGAACGGGCACTGGAAGTCGGAGAACTCGACGATGGTGACCGGCGCGTCCGCGGCACCGCGCGCGGGATTGTCGCCCGCGGGGACGGCGACGCGCGGGGGCTCGAGCATCACGCGCACGTCGGCCTTCGCCCGCAGGCCGCTCAGGAACTCGGCCTGCCGCTCGCCGACCCGCTGCTCGCGGAGATGGGCCTCGATGCGCTTGAGGGCCTCCGCCTCCGACATGGTGCCCACGCGCGCCTTGTTCTGCTCGTAGAAGGCCTTCTGTTCGGCCTCGGTCACGGGCGCGACCTTGGCCTCGACCTCCTGCTTGAGGAGCTCGGCCGCCGTCACCTTGCGCGCCGCCGCCTCGCGTTCGACCAGGCGGCGCGCGATCTCGTCGTCGAGGATCTGGCGCTGGGCCTGGTACTGCTGGGTGCGGAGCTGGAACAGACGCGCGCCCGCCGCATCCTCGAGCTGGCGGGCGGTGAACGGCTCGCCGTCGATCGTGGCCACGACGTCGGACGGCACGCTGGCGGCCGGCGATGGCGACGGCGCCGGGGCGACGGGTTTTGGCGGGGTCGCGGCGGCCTGAGCGTTGGACGGCGCGGCCACCGCGGCCGCGAGCACGACGAAACCCAGCGAGCGAATCATCACGCCTCCTGGCATCCCATCAAGATACCAGTCCGCCCGCCGGTCCCCAAGCGCGCGGCCGCGCCGAGGGGAGCGTCAGCGCTTCAGGACGGCCCGGATGGCCGCGTCGAGCTGGCTCACGTCGGCGCCCTCGATGAGCGTCCCGTTCACGAAGAACGTGGGCGTGGCGGACACGCCGAGGGCCGAGCCGTCCGTCTGATCGCGGCGCCAGTCCACGCGATGGCTTCCCGACTCCAGGCAGCGCGCGAACGACGGGCTGTCCAGCCCGAGGTCACCGGCCTGGCGGATGAGCCCGCTCAGGTCGAGCTCGCCCTGGTTGGCCAGCATGCTGTGGTACATGTCCCAGAACCGGCCCTGCTCCAGCGCGCACATGGAGGCCTCCGCGGCCCGGCCGGCGTCGGCGTGAGTGCGCTCGATCGGGAAGTGCCGGTACACCAGGCGCAGGTCAGACGCATAGGCGGAGACGAGCTGGTCCACCACCGGGCTGGCCTCGGCGCAGTGTGGACACTGGAAATCGCAGAACATCACGACCGTCACGGGGGCGTCGGCGCGTCCCCGCATCGGCTCCCCCCCACGCAAGAGGCGGTCCTGGGAGAAGGCGGTCCCCGTCGCGGCGGCCAGCGCCGCCGTCATCACGCTTCCGATGAGGCCGAGCTTCCAGATCTTCATATGAATCTCCCGGCGGGCCGGGCGGGCCGGTCCTTAGGGGAGTCTGGTAGCAAGAGACGTGCCCGCCCTGCTCAGCGGATAAAGGCCAGGGCGGCGCAGCTCACCACGCTCTGCGGATCGATGTTCCACTGCTCGTAGTGTAAAAGGGTGCCCTGGGACGGCCGGACGGCTGCCACCAGCGCGTAGAGCGGGGAGGCCCCACACCACCTCAGCGGATCGCCGTCCTGCTGCAGCATCGACCAGAAGCCCCCATGGTCGGCGGCGGTCAGGAGGCGGCATCGCTCGCGATCCCGAGCGGCGACATCGAGCAGGAGGCCATCCTCGGCGCGGGCCGCGAACCGGTCGCCGTAGCGACGGCCCACATGGGCCATGTCCACGCCCGCGATCCAGACCAGCCGACCCGCCTCCGAGGCCGCGATCCCGCCCAGCGCGTCCAGTACGCGGCGCACGCCCTCGTCGTCTTCGGGCCGGCCGCCGACCTGGGTGGCCCTGGCGAACGGCCCGCAGAGGATGGGGACCACGCGCACGGCGGGTCCGTAGAGGTGCTGGAGGAACAGGACCTGGAACTCGATCGAATGCTCGACGGAGTGGCAATAGTCCTCGAGGCACTCCGCCCCCGCCGCCTCCGCCACCCGCGAGACCAGCGCACGGTCGATCGTGGTATCGCCCAGCGGCGTGCGGAAGGGCTTGTGGGTGAGACCGAAGCGCTCCGGTTGCCCATAGTGCGACGTGCCGAGGATGACGAACGTCTTGTCGCGCTGGTCGGGTCCGAGCGCGCCGTACGCGGCGCCGTACGAGCGCCATCCCCCTTCGGGACTGACGTGCGGCGCCGCGATGGCCACCAGCTCCCCCGCCGCCCGGGCCACCTTCGGGGCCTCCGCGAGGTAGCGCGCGAGGAGGGCCCGCAGGTCGCCCGCATCGCTCGGATAGGCCGCGCCCGCGTGCTGCGGCGCACGGGACGTCTCCTCCGCGAACGACCGGTGCCGCTGCGCGCGGATCTGCTCGAAGACGTCGTTCTCCAGGAAGCCCCCGAGGCTGAGCGTGTCCAGGAGGTGCTCGATCACCGCGCCCACCTCGACCGTGCCCGTGAGGCGCACCAGCACCTCGCGCAGGTCGCTCTCGTCGTGGCGTCCGTCGAAGAGGAGAAGGCAGGGCGCGAGCGGCGGCGGCAGGATCAGGACGGACTCCGCGTAGCGGAAGGGGTCGCGCACGAGCAGTCCCGGCGACTCCGGCACCGGCGACGGCATCATTTCGAGGGTGCGGCGCAGCGCGGGCAGCGGCGAGGTCATGCTCGAATCAATGGTACGGCCCGGTCAGCGCTTCCCCATCACCTTCAGGATCCCGAGCGACATGTCGGGCACGTAGGTGATGAGCAGGACGCCCAGGCCCAGTATCAACAAGAAAGGCAGGACGTGGCGGTACAGCGACGGCAGCGGCTTGCCGAAGCGCGCGGCGGACAGGAACAGGTTGAGCCCCACCGGCGGCAGCAGGAAGCCGAGCTCGAGGTTCGCGAGGAAGATCACGCCCAGATGGATGGGATCGACCTCGAAGGCCCGGCCCATCGGGATCACCAGCGGCACGAGGATGATGATCGCGGAGTAGATCTCGAGGACGCTCCCCAGCACGAGGAGGACGAGGTTCAGGACGAGCAGGAACATGAGCTGGGAATGGATGTGCGTCCTCACCCAGGCCAGGAACTGCTCGGGGAGCTGCGCGTCCACCAGGTAGCTCGTGAGGCCGAGAGCGACGCTCAGGAGGATGAGGACCGCGCCCACCAGTGCGCCTCCCTCCACCAGCACGGCGGGAAGCTGGCGTAGGCGGAGGTCCCGCGTCACGAAGCAGGCCACGAG
>DASTLK010000343.1:0-4373 GCA_035715025.1 Vicinamibacteria bacterium | reverse complement strand
CGTCCCGCGGCTCGCTGCATCGACACCTCCGCCCGCGACTCTAGGCGGGGCGCGCCGAGGGAGGCTATCGAATTCTTGCGCGCCCGCGACGTCCGGAAGCGCCTTGCCACGGCGCCGGGCCTCCTCTAAGCTCCCCCCACTAGGCCTATGAGAAACCCAATCCGCTTCCGACTGTTCGTCATGATGGTCCTGGAGTTCTTCATCTGGGGCGCGTGGCTACCGCTGATCTTCGGCTATCTGCCCAGCCTGGGGTTCACTCCCGCCGAGCAGTCGTGGATCCTCAATGCCTTTCCCATCGCCGCCATCGTGGGAATGTTCTTCAGCAACCAGTTCGCGGACCGGAACTTCTCGGCGGAGAAGTTCATGGCCTTCAGCCACTTCGTCGGCGGCCTGGCCATGCTCAGCCTCGCCTTCACGAGATCCTTCTGGCCGTTCTTCCTCCTGATGCTCGTCCACTGCCTGCTCTACGTGCCGACGATCTCGATCGCGAACTCGATCGCCTTCGCCAACATGAAGGACGCGCAGCGTGAATTCGGCATCGTCCGCATGGGTGGAACCATCGGCTGGATCCTCGCCGCCTGGCCGTTCACGTTCATCCTGGTGGACTGGGACAAGGTGCGCGCGGCCAATCCGCAGGGGTTCGTCGCATGGCTCGGCACCGTCCTCAGCTCCGGGCTCGTCGGGGACGCGCTGCGGGCGGGCGCGCGGTGGACCTTCGTCGTGGCCGGCATCGCGTCCCTCCTGCTGGCCGCCTTCAGCTTGACCCTGCCGCACACGCCACCGAAGAAGGCGGACGAGGGCGCGGTGGAGAAGCTGGCCTGGCTGGGGGCGCTGAAGCTGCTCAAGGAGCCCTTCATCCTCGTCCTCTGGCTGGTCACGTTCGTGGACTCGTTCGTGCACAACTGCTACTTCAACTGGGCGGGCGTGTTCCTCGGCACGAGCAAGGCCACGGGCGGCGTGGGAATCCCCGGCAACTGGATCATGCCCGTGATGAGCATCGGCCAGATCGCGGAGATCCTCACGATGTTCATCCTCGGGGCCACGCTCAAGCGCCTCGGTTGGCGCGCCACCATGATCGTGGGCATCCTGGGCTACCCCGTGCGGTTCGCGGTGTGGGCGTTCTTGCCGCAGCACACGGAGCTCATCATCCTCGTGCAGGTCCTCCACGGCATCTGCTACGCCTTCTTCTTCGCCACCGTCTACATCTTCGTGGACGCCTATTTTCCGAAGGACGTGCGTGCCAGCGCGCAAGGCCTCTTCAACGTGATGATCCTCGGCATCGGCGCCCTGGTGGCGAACTCGATCTGTCCGATGTTGCTCCAGGAGGTCTTCACCAAGAACGGCCTGACGGACTTCCACGGGCTGTTCCTGGTCCCGCTGGCGGCGGGCTCGGTGGCCGCGCTCGCGCTCGCGCTCCTCTTCCATCCGCCGCCGCAGCCGCTTCAGGCCTCGGCCATGGAGGGGAGAGCGGCCTAGTCGACCTCGACGATCATCTCGATCTCCACGCAGGACCCGGTGGGGATCTGGGCCACGCCGAACGCGCTGCGCGCGTGCGGCCCGCGCTCGCCGAAGATGCCGACCAGGAGCTCCGAGGCCCCGTTGGCCACCAGGTGCTGCTCCGTGAAGGTCGGCACGCTGTTCACGAGGACCATCAGCTTCACGATGCGCCTCACGCGCTCGAGATCGCCCAGGGCCGCCTGCACGGTACCCATGAGATCGATGGCGATGGACCGCGCCGCCTCGCGCCCCTCGGCGGTGGCGATCCCCGCCCCGAGCTGGCCCACCCACGGCTTGCCCTCGCGCTTGGCGGTGTGGCCGGCGACGAAAAGGAGCTTGCCCGTCTGCACGGTCGGCACGTAGAGGGCTCCCGGCGCGGTGGGCGCGGGCAGGGTGATGCCGGCGGCGCGCAGTCTCTCGGATATGGACATGAGTGTCTCCTCGGGTGATGCGGCGCCTATATGCTACGCGTGGTAGAACGCGAGGAGGATCGCGAGGAGGAAGCGCCATGCACGCCATTCGAGTATCGCGGACCGGCGACCCGAGCGTGCTCGAGTACGTCTCGGTGGAGAAGCCCGCTCCCGGCAAGGGTGAAGCGCTCGTCCGCATCGAGGCCGCCGGCGTCAACTACATCGACGTCTACCACCGCACCGGCCTCTACAAGCTGCCCCTGCCCTTCACTCCCGGCTCGGAGGGCGCGGGGGTGGTGGAGGCGGTGGGCCCCGACGTGGAGGGCCTCAAGGGCGGCGACCGCGTCGCCTACGCCATGCAGATCGGCTCCTACGCCGAGCACGCGGTCGTGCCCGCCTGGAAGCTGGTGCCCGTGCCGCGCGCGATCGACTCGCGTACGGCCGCCGCCCTCATGCTGCAAGGCATGACCGCCCATTACCTGGTCACCAGCGTCTACGCGCTCAAGAAGGGCGAGGCCGCCCTCGTCCACGCCGCCGCCGGCGGAGTGGGCGGCCTGCTCGTGCAGATGGCCAAGGAGCGGGGCGCGCGTGTGTTCGGCACGGCCTCCACGTCCAAGCTCCAACTCGTGCGCGAGCTGGGCGCGGACGCGGCCATCGACTACACGACGCAGGACTTCGAGGCGGAGGTCATGCGCCTCACGAACGGGACGGGCGTCAACGTCGTCTACGACGGCGTCGGCCGGACCACGTTCGACAAGAGCCTCGACTCGCTGGCCGTGCGCGGATACCTCGCCCTCTACGGGCAGTCGAGCGGCACGGTACCGCCCCTCGACCCCTCCCGGCTGGCCAAGAAAGGGAACTTCCTGACCCGCCCCAGCCTCGCCCATTACACGTTGACGCCCGAGGAGCTGCTCGGGCGGGCGCGCGACGTCTTCGCCTCCGTGGAGTCCGGCCGCCTGCGCGTGCGCATCGACCGCGAGCTGCCGCTCCGCGACGCCCCCGAGGCGCATCGCCTGCTCGAAGGGCGGCAGACGACGGGCAAGCTGATCCTGATCCCCTAGGCGGGCGCGCCCGCCGTCAGCTCATCGGGTTCGCCGGCACCGGACGCGCCACGTAAGGGGGGGCGTCGAGACGCGCCCCCGGATAGCCGCGCACCTCGCCAAAACGGCGGCCCGCCTGCCAGTCCTCGCGCGCGGCCACGATCTCCTCCGTGGTGCGGGCCACGAAGTTCCACCACATGAGGACGGTCTCTCCGAGGGGGGCGCCGCCGAGGAGAAGCGCCCGCGGGCGCCGGCCCGGCTCCACGCGCAGGCAGACTTCGTCCCGGCCGATGCCGAGGTAGTAGAGCGTGTCGGGCGCGAGCCGACGGTCGTCGAGACCGAGGCCGGCGTCGATCGGCACCACAGCGTGCTCGAACGCGCGGTCGAGCGGGATCACCAACCGGGGCGCGCGATCGGCGGCGATCTCCGCGCCCAGGATGGGCGAGAAGGTCCGGCCGGGCGGGCTCACCTCCCAGATCCGGCCCAGGATCACGGTCACGCGTCCCCCCGGCACGTCCACGTGCGGCCGCTCGGAGTAGTGATCGAACGCGGGCGCGATGCTGCGCTGCGCGTCGGGCAGGGCGATCCAGAGCTGCACGCCGTGCAGCGCGCCGGTGGCATCGGCCGGCGTCTCCTCGGAATGCGCGATACCGCGGCCCGCGGTCATCAGGTTCAGCGCGCCGGGGACGGCGAGAGCCTCCGATCCGAGGCTGTCCCGATGCAGGGCATCGCCCGCGAAGAGCCAGGTGACCGTCTGCAGGCCGATGTGCGGATGCGGCGGCACGTCCATGGGCTTCCGGCCGGACTGCTTGACGGGACCGAAGACGTCGAGGAAGCACCAGGGGCCGACGAGGCGGCGCGCGCGGCGCGGAAGAAGGCGGCGAACGGTGATGGAGCCGACGTCGACGACGATGGGAGAGACCTCCTCGACCACGTCCGCGGACGGCTGGCTGTCACAGAGCTCCGCGCTCTCCGCGGGCCAGAGGTTGCTCATCGCGACTCCTTCCGCGTGAAGGCTTCGGCCACGCCCACGCGCGTGTCGGCGGCGCCGTAATAGAAGAGCCAGAGCGGCCCCGCGCGCACGAGGCCTTCGACGAAGACGACGCTGGGCACCTGTCCCACGAGCTCCCAGGGACGCTCGGGCACGAAGATCGGAGTGTTGGAACGGGCGAGCAGGCGCGTGGGGTCCTTGCCGTCGAAGAGGGCCCAGCCCGTGCGATAGACCAGGCGGTCGTCCGCGCCGTTGTACACGAGGAGGATCCCTTCCGGGGTGAGGACCGGGGGCGGACCGGGCTCGACTACCCGCGAGTCGAACCGGCCCGCCCGCCTCGGCAGGACGGGCGCATCCAGCGCTTCCGTCCAGTGAAGGAGGTCCTCGGACCAGGCGACCCCGGTCTGGTCGTACGCACCTTGCGCGTCGCCCATG
>DASTLK010000342.1:0-2011 GCA_035715025.1 Vicinamibacteria bacterium | reverse complement strand
CGGCAACCAGCACGACGAGAGCAAGCGCGTCGCCGTGGTCTTCACCATCCATCCCGCCGCCCTGGAGGTCAAGGTGCAGGACCAGGGCCTCGGCTTCGACCTGGAATCGGTGCCCAATCCGATCGCGGAAGAGAACCTGCTGAAGTCCTACGGCCGCGGCATCTTCTTCATGCGGAACTTCATGGACGAAGTCTCGTATTCGTTCCCCGCGCGCGGAGGAACGGTCGTCCGCATGCTCAAGAAGAAGGCCTGATCCGCACCAGCGTCTGCTCGCGCGGACCCTCGGCGACGACGCTGGCGGCGTAGCCGGGCAGGTGGCTCAGGATCCGCAGCTCCGCGGGCCCACACAGCACGAGCACCGGGCCCTCCGCCGCGGCCGCCGTGATGTCCGCGAGTGTCGCCACCTCGCGCACCTTGCCGTCGTTGTAGAAATAGCCCGCCATCCACGCGGTGCGCCAGGCGTGCCAGGCCAGCACTTCCTGCCCTCCGGCGTGTCGGAAAAGCTCGCGCCCCGACTCCCGGCGCGCCATGAGGGGCGGAGCCGCGCTGGTGAGGAGCAGGAGGAGTCCGGCCGCGCCGACGCGCAGGATCCGCAGACCTCCGGCGGCGTCGGCGGCCAGCCTCCGCGATACGGCGAGGGAAGCGACGAGCGCCCACATCGCCGGCGGCACGACGACCGTCCACAGCGGCTCGCGCATCTGGCGCAGGACGAGGGGAGCGGCCGCGCCCACCGCGCTTAGGGCGACGGTCACGAGGCCGGTGACGCGCGCGGCCCCGCCCGGCCGCGCGGCCTGGACGAGGCGGTCGGCGGCACGTCCGGCGGCGATGGCCAGCGGAGGGATGCACGGCAGGATGTAGCCGGGCAGCTTCGATCCGGCCACCGAGAAGAACGCGAGGGGCGCGCCCAGCCAGCACAGGACGAACAGGTCCGCGGGCACGCGCGGCCGCAGCGCGGCCAGGCCGGGCAGGGCCAGGCCCGACCACATGAAGAGCCCGGCCAGGAGGACGGGCACGTAATAGAAGTAGGGGCCGGGATGGTTGTGGACGGTCGACGTGAATCGCGCGACGTTGTGGTTGAGAAGGAAGACGTCGACGAACGCACGGCCCTGCACGGCCAGGATCGCGGCGTACCAGGGGCCGGCGACTGCGGCCATGGCCAGGACGCCGAGGGGCAATCGGCTCGCGATGCGCCGCCAGGCCTCCACCCGGGCGCGGGCGGCCGCGAGGTAGGCGAGGACGACCAGCGCCGGGAGGAGCACTCCCAGGGGCCCCTTCGCGAGCAGCGCGAGCCCCGCGCACACGCCCGCCGCCATCACCGCCATCCGTCCCGCGACGCCGAGAAGGCGCAGACCGAGAAGGCCGACCGCGGCCGACACCGTGGCCGCCAGCATCATGTCCATGGAGGCGGCGCGGCCGTAGGCGAAGGTGAGCAGAGAGGTGCCGGCGATGAAGCCGGCGTGCAGCCCGGCCGCGCTTCCGTAGAGGCGCGCCCCGACCAGCGCTGTCAGTCCCGTCATCAGGAGCGCGGCGAAGACGGAGGGGAGCCGGGCCGCCGTCTCCGTCTCTCCGAGGAGTGAGAACGCGCCGCCCGCCGTCCAGTAGTAGAGCGGCGGCTTCTCCAGCCACGGCTGGCCCTGCAAGGTCGGGAGCACCCAGTCGCCGCGCCGGTGCATCTCGACGGCCACGCGCGCATAACGCGGCTCGTCGGGACCGATGAGGGGCGCATCGCCGAGGCGGAAGAGGAGGAGCGCGCCCACGAGGGCCAGGAGCAGGGCGGTCCCGCGGGGCGGCAGGGCCGCGTTTGGTGGCATGCGCGACCGCATCCTACAATCGCACGTTTCGGAGGAGCAAGGTGTCGAGCACGAGCGCGGCCGCGGTGGCCGCCGAGGCCGTCCTCATGGCCGGAGCGATCCAGAAGGAGCGCTACGGGTCCAAGGACCTCGAGGTGCAGTACAAGGGCGAGATCGATCTCGTCACCGAAGTCGACCGTGCGTGCGAAGCGGCGGTCGTG
>DASTLK010000341.1:0-6262 GCA_035715025.1 Vicinamibacteria bacterium | reverse complement strand
CATCAAGCCCGTGGGGGCCGACGAGTTCACGGCCGCCGCCCAGAAGCTCTGCGACTGGAAGCGCAACGCCGACCGCTCGGAGAAGCGGCGGAGGCTCCGCCGTCCCCTGCTCATGAGGGTCGACATCGACCTGCGCGCGCGCAAGCTACGCGTTCCCGGCGAGCTCGTGGATGCGAGCGGAGCGGGATGCCGCATCGAGCTGAAGGAGCCGCTCGTGGTCGGCGACCTCGTGCGCATCGTCCTGCACGGACACGAGGATTCCACCCACGTGGCCCTGGGGGCGGAAGTGCGCTGGCACCGCGTGGCCCCCAGCGGCGTCCACGTGGTGGGCGTGCGCTTCACGGGCACGACCGCGCTCCTGGCGGGGAAGCTCCTGGGCTTCGCCTCGACGGGCCTGACGTAATTGATTCTGGGGGACGCGCCTCACCCGCGGATGCATCCCCCTACGCCCTTCGGGCTACCCCCTCTGCCGCTCGGGCGGGAGTGAATCGCGCCCTCGCTACTGTTGGCTCGTCCGTCGGCTGAGTTCGTCCAATCCTCACCGCCTGCTCACCTGTCGGTCAGGCGCGCTTTTGCCGGCGGCTGACCTTCTCTCGCATGAAGGTCAAGATGATCCTGCCCGCCCTGACGGAGGCGGTGAGCCCGCTCTTCCGGCCCATCAAGTACTCGCTGTTCCCGCCCCTGGGCCTGGCCACCCTGGCCGCCTACCTGGGGCCGGACGACGCGGTCGAGATCCAGGACGAGCACGTGGAGCGGCTCTCTCTCGACGACTTGCCCGACCTCGTGGCCATCCAGGTCTACATCACCTCCGCGCGCCGCGCCTACGCGTTGGCCGACCACTACCGCGCTCGCGGCGCCTACGTCGTGCTCGGCGGCCTCCACGTCACTTCCCTGCCCGAGGAGGCGGCCGCCCACGCGGACACCATGTTCCTCGGGCCGGGCGAGGACACCTGGCCGCAGTTCCTGGCCGACTTCCGCGCCGGCCGGCCCCTCGCGCGCTACCAATCGCGCGTGCGCACGCTGGCCGAGCTGCCCCCGATCCGTCGCGACCTCATCAAGCGCTCGCACTATCTCGTGCCCAACTCGATCGTGGTCTCGCGGGGCTGCCCGCATTCCTGCGCGTTCTGCTACAAGGAGGCCTTCTTCGCCGGCGGCCGCGGGTTCTACACGCAGCGGGTGGACCAGGCCCTGGCCGAGATCGAGCGGCTGCCCGGCCGCCACCTGTACTTCCTGGACGACCACCTCTTCGGCGACGTGCGCTTCGCGTCCGCGCTCTTCGAGGCCATGCGGGGCATGGGACGGCTGTGGCAGGCGGCGGGGACGGTCGCCTCCGTCCTGCGCCCGGACCTCCTCGAGAAAGCGGTCGCCTGCGGCCTGCGCAGCCTGTTCGTCGGGTTCGAGACCCTCGACGCCGAGAACCTGCGCGCGCAACGCAAGCCCCAGAACCTGCGCCGGGACTACGGCGAGGCCATCCGCCGCCTGCACGGCCTCGGGGTGATGGTCAACGGCAGCTTCGTCTTCGGCATGGACGAGGACGACGAGAGCGTCTTCGGCCGCACGGTGGAGTGGGCGGTCGGCCAGGGCATCGAGACGGCGACCTTCCACATCCTCACGCCCTATCCGGGGACGGTGACCTTCCAGCAGATGGAAGCGCAGGGGCGGATCCTCCACCGCGACTGGGACCTCTACGACACGCGCCACGTCGTCTTCCGGCCCGCCCGCCTCCGCCCCGAAGCCCTGGAGGCGGGCTACTGGCGGGCGTACCGCGATTTCTATCGATGGGGCCACATCGCGCGCGGAGCGGCGACCAAGCCCACGATGGCGGGCGCGGTCCGCCACGCCGCCTACGCGGCGGGCTGGAAGAAGTTCGAGCCTCTGTGGGACTGGCTCATCCGCGCGCGCCGTGTGGGCCGGGCGCTGCCCGTACTGGAGACCGTGCTCGAGGGGTTCGCACGCCACCGGCGGCCGTCCACGCGGTCAGACCACCTCGGTCAGGGCGAGCACGCGAGGGGCTCGCTCTCGGGCGGGCGCGGGATGAGCGCGACCTTGCCCGCCTTGAGGTAACGCACGCCGTCGAGGATCAGCACCTTGCCGCTGACCTCGAGCCAGCGCGTGGTGTCGCCGCGATAGGCGGGATCGAGCTGGAAGCCCTTGCCGGAGGGCCGGCGGCCGGTGACCCAGACCGGCCCTTCCGCCGTCACGAGCACCCAGTCCGCGCCGTCGCGCCGCGACGCCTCCGGCACGTCCTGGCAGAGGTTGGCGCCGCGGAACTGGCCGATCGCGCGCACGGGCTTGCCGTCCGAAGCGGCGGCGTCCAGGCCAGTGTCGGCGAGGGTACGCGTGGCCGCGCGGCCGGGACGGTCCTTGCCGCGATCGGAGATCTTCAGCAGGGTGATCGACTGCTCGGGCCATCCGGGCTGGGCGTCGGGGAGCTGAGGGAGCAGGTAGTCGTCGCACTTGCTCTCCACGTTCATCTGCCCATAACAGCGCAGGCTCTTCTGCTTCGCCGGGATCGCGCGCACGATCCCGGCGACCTCGACCTCGAGGCCCAGGAACGCCGAGAGGTCGTGGTAGTCCGAGTCGTGGAACGGGATGAGCATGACGCGCGCCGCGCCGTCGCTCAGGGCGAGGTAGTGCCCGGGGACCAGGTCGTCCAACCTGGCCTTCACGAGCACGTTCCGCTTCTGGTAGGAGGCGCCGTTGTACGCGATCTGGTCCAGGTCCTCCGGCTCCGCCGGACCGTAATGGCCCTCGACCCCGACCGGGGGCAGCTCCTGGGAGCCGCCCGTGATCGGTCGCGGAGAGGGGATCAGGACCTGGCCCAGCGCCAGCGCGGGCGCCAGGGCCAACGCGGCGACGGCCACTCCTGCCCCCCGCATCAATTCAGCGCGCCACGAAGGCCCTGCGCGTGCCGGCTGCGGCGCAGCTTCTCCTTGGCCTTGCTTTCGATCTGGCGGATGCGCTCGCGGCTCAGGCCCAGCGCCTCCCCGATCTCCTGCAGCGTCTTGGGCTCCTCGCCGTCGAGCCCGAAGCGCATGCGCAGGACCTCGCGCTCCTTCTCGTCGAGCTCCGCCACCAGGCTGTGGATCTGCTCCTCGAAGGAGGACTTCATGAGCTGCAGCTCGACGGACGGCACCGTGTCCTGCTCGAGGGTGTCGCCCAGCTCGAGAGTGCCGTCCTCGCCCACGGCCGAGGAGAGCGAGAGGTCGTCCCCCGAGACCTTCAGCAGCTTCTCGACCTCCTCCTCCGTCATCGCCGTCTGCTTGGCCAGCTCCTCGGTGGTGGGCTGGCGCTCCAGCTCCGCGGCCAGCTTCTCGCGCGCGTTCCCCATCTTGGAGATCTGGCCGGAGAGCTTCTGGGGCAGGCGGAAGACGCGATGGTGCTCGGAGAGCGAATGGAAGATGGCCTGGCGGACCCACCACACGGCGTAGGAGATGAACTTCACGTTGCGCTCGGGGTCGAAGCGCTTGGCCGCCTCGATGAGGCCCAGGCTCCCCTCGTGGATCAGGTCGAGGAAGGCGAGGCCCAGGCCGCGATAACGCTTCGAGTAGGAGACGACGAAGCGCAGGTTCGCTTCCACCAGCCGCTGCAGCGCCTCCTGATCGCCCTGCTGGATGCGCCGGCCCAGCACTTTCTCCTCGTCCGCGCTGAGGGGCTTGAAACGCGAGATCTCGCGGATGTAGGCGTTGAGGCTGTCGCCGGTGGGCGCGCGCTGGGCCTTGCCATCGCCCGCGGAGCGCGAAGGCGGCTTCTTGCGCACGATCTTGCGCGTCGCGGGCATGATGTCGCTGGCAACGAAGGATGCGGACGGCGTCCTTTCGATTATAGGGTTCTCCGCGTGCGGAGAGCTACGCCTCGTCGCGCGCCTTCGCTCCCGCCTGGGGCTCGCTCGGACGGTCCGCCGCCTTGACCATGGGCGCGGGCGCGACCTTCACCAGCGCCTGGTCGCTGGCCTCCGCATCCGTGTCCTGGCTGCTGCTCCGCTGCAGCTCCTGGCGGACGTGGCCCACGAACTCGTTGATCTCGGCCTGCATCTGCTCCATCTTGCGGCGCATGTTCAGGATGATCTCGACCCCCGCGAGGTTGACGCCCAGGTCGCGCGTGAGGTTCAGGATCACCTCGAGCTGGCGCAGGTCCTCCTCGGAGTAGAGGCGCGTGTTGCCGTCCGTGCGCGAGGGCTTGAGCAGCCCTTCGCGCTCGTAGAGGCGCAGGGTCTGGGGATGGATTCCGTAGCTCTTGGCGACCACGCTGATCATGTAGTACTTGCCCCGGCCGGGCGCGGGCCGGGCTTCGTCGGACGGGGCCCGGGGACGGCGGCCGCGCGGCATGCTCAGGATCCCTTCTGGCCCGCCGCGGGCGCGAGCGGCGCCTGCCGGCGCGGGTTGTCGGGGTTGCGGCGCGCGAACTCGCGCAGCAACTCGCGGCTCTCGTCGTCCTGGACGCGCGGGACCCACACCCGCGCCTCGACGTAGAGATCGCCGCGGCTCCGGTCCCCGATGCGCGGAAGGCCCCGCTTGCGCAGCCGGAACCGCTGGCCGGTCTGCGTGCCCGCCGGGATCTCGATCACCACCGCGCCCTCGGGCGTCTGGACCTCGACGTGGCCGCCCAGGGCGGCCTCGGTGATGGTGATGGGGATCTGGCAGTGCAGGTCCTCGCCTTCGCGGCGGTACAAGGGGTGCGCGTCGACGTGGACCACGAGGATGAAATCACCGGGCTCGCCCGCGCGCTGGCCCGCGTTTCCCGCGCCGGCCAGGCGGATGCGGCTGCCCTCGTTCACCCCCGCCGGCAGCTCGACGTCCAGCCAATCGCTCTGCATGACGCGGCCTTCACCCGCGCAGCGCGCGCAGGCCTGGGCACTGAGCGAACCCGACCCGCTGCACTCGCCGCAGCGACGGCTGAAGATCATGCGGCCGCGATGGGAGCGCACCTGGCCGGTGCCCGCGCACTCCGGGCAGGCCACGGGGCCGATGGCCCGCGTGCCGGCTCCGCCGCAGGCGTCGCAGCGGTCGAGTCGGACCACGTGGAGGCGGCGCCGCGTCGGATGGAAGGACTCGTCGAAGGTGATGCGGACCGATTCCTCCAGGTCCTCGCCGCGGTGGGCCCCTTCGCGCGCGGCCGGCTTGCGGCCGAGGACGCCGGCGAAGATGTCCTGGAAACCGGCGCCACCGACCCGGACCTCGGCCGAGAAATCGAAGCCTTCGAATCCGATCTCGGGGACCGCGGACTCACGCGGCCGCGTCTCCCCGCGGTCGTAGGCGGCGCGGCGCTGCGGGTCGACCAGCACCTCGAACGCCTCCGACACGGCGCGGAACCGGTTGGCGGCGACGGGGTCGCCCGGATTGAGGTCCGGGTGGAGCTGGCGGGCCGCCTTCTGGAACGCGCGTCGGATCTCCGCCACGCTGGCGGTGCGCCGGACGCCGAGGAGTTGATACAGGTCCATCGTTCCCGTCTCCGTCTCCGTGCCCGTTCCCGTCCGTTGAGCGATGACGCCCTACTTCTTGTCCACGACCTCCGCGTCGATCACGTCGTCGCCGCCCGGCCGCGGGCTCTCGCCGCCGTTGCCACCGGCGCTCGGACCCGCCGATGCGCCCCCTCCGGAGGCGGAGCCCGGCGCCGTCCCCGATTTCTGGTACAAGAGCTCGGCCAGCTTGTGCGAGGCCTTCGTGAGCTCCTGCGTCGCCTTCTCGATGCGCTCGGTGCCGCCCTCCTCGACCGCCTTCTTCGTCTCGTCGATGGCCTGCCGGACGGGCGCCGCCTCGGCCTCGGAGAGCTTGTCCTTGTGCTCGTCGAGCGTCTTCTCCGTCGCGTAGACGAGCGAGTCGGCGTGGTTGCGCGTCTCCACCTCCTCGCGCCGCCGCTTGTCCTCGTCGGAGTGGGACTCCGCTTCCCGCACCATCTTCTCGACCTCGTCCTTGGCCAGGCCGCTGGAGGCGGTGATGGTGATGTTCTGCGTCTTGCCCGTCGCGCGGTCCTTGGCCGAGACGTTGACGATGCCGTTGGCGTCGATGTCGAACGTGACCTCGATCTGGGGGACGCCGCGCGGTGCGGGCGGGATGCCCACGAGCTGGAACTTGCCCAGCGTGCGGTTGTCGCGCGCCATCGGCCGCTCGCCCTGGAGCACGTGCACCTCGACGGAGGTCTGGCTGTCCGCGGCCGTCGAGAAGACCTCGGTCTTCCGGGTGGGGATGGTCGTGTTGCGCTCGATCAGCCGCGTGAAGACCCCGCCCAGGGTCTCGATGCCGAGGGAGAGCGGCGTCACGTC
>DASTLK010000340.1:0-4570 GCA_035715025.1 Vicinamibacteria bacterium | reverse complement strand
CGTCTTCCTGTTGTGGGGCGGGATCGTCTTCGTCCTCGCCTTCCTCTCCGGCCTGGTCGGCGCGGTGGGACATGCGGACGTGAGGGAGATCGTGGCCGTCGTCCCCTACGTGGGCTGGGCGCTCTTCCTCTTCAAGGACGGCTTCAACGGGCACTCCCTGGGCAAGGCCATCCTGGGGCTGCAGGTCGTCGACGTGGACAGCGGCCAGGGCGCGGGCTTCGGCGCGTCCTTCAAGCGGAACCTGCCGCTCCTGATCCCGGTCGTCCCCCTCATCGTCGCCATCCAGCTCAACCGCGGGCCACGTTGGGGCGACGGCTGGGCGAACACACGCGTCGTGTGGAAGAAGTACCGGGGCCGCGGTCCCTTCTGACGCCGCGGGCGGCCGCGCCCGCCGCGGTCAGTGCAGGCCGCTCGCGTCCTTGAACACGCGGCCGTCCTTCATCACGAAGGAGACGTGCTCGAGCAGGCCCAGATCGGCCAGGGGGTCGCCGGAAACCGCGACGATGTCCGCGTAGGCGCCGGGCGCGATCACTCCGATCTCGCCCGTCATCCCCAGCATCTCCGCCGCGCTCACCGTCGCCGTGCGCAGCGCGTCCGCGGGAGACATGCCGAACTCGGCCATGCGCTTGAACTCCTGCGCGATCGAGTCCGTCCAGGAGAAGCCGCCGACATCCGTACCGAAGACGATCTTCACCCCCGCCTTCATCGCCTTCTGCAGGGAGGGGCCGTGCGCGGCCGCGCGCGCGCGATCGCGCTTGCCCGCCGGCGTGTCCGCCGGATCCCAGTGGTAGTAGTACGGGGTCATGGTCGGGCAGTACCAGGTGCCCTGCTTCACCATCTGCGCGACGGCCGCGTCGTCCAGCTCGAGGCCGTGCTCGATGGAGTCACACCCGCCGTCCAGCGCGCGGTGCAGGCCCACGCCGTTGTAGGCGTGGCAGGCCACCTTGCGCCCCCAGCCGTGCGCCTCGTCCACGATCGCGCGGAGCTCCTCGACGGTCAGCGTCGGCTGCGAGACCAGGCGCCCCTGCGCGTCCACCCACGAGCGGTGGGTCATGTAGACCTTGAGCCAGTCCGCCCCGTGGTCGAGCTGCTCGCGCGCGGCCTTGCGCGCCTCCACCGGGCCGTCCACGAGCTGCGCCCCCTTGGGCACGTCGACCTCTGGCGCGTAGTCCTCGAGGGGATAGCCGCCGGTGGTCGAGATCGCGCGCGTGACCACGAACAGCCGCGGCCCCGGGATGTAGCCCTTCTCGATCGCCTGCTTGATGCCGACGTCTCCGTAGCCCGCCCCTTCCGTCTCCAGGTCGCGCAGGGTGGTGAATCCCTGCTCGAGGGCCCGCCGGCAGGACACCGTGGCCCGGGCCGCCCGCAGGGCGAGCGGGGACTTGAGGAGCTGGTCGTCGTAGGTGAGCACGGCCGGGTCCTCGCCCTGCAGGAAGATGTGGGTGTGGGAATCGATGAGTCCGGGCAGCACGGTGGCGCTGGAGAGGTCGATCACGGTCGCGCCTTCCGGGAGCGGTCCCGCGGAGGCGTCGCGCACGGCTTCGATGCGGCGGCCGCGCACGAGGACGAGCTGGTCGCGGCGGGCGGGGAAGGTCCGGCCGTCGAGGAGGCGGCCGGCGCGTATGACGACGAGCGGATCGGCGGCCCTCGCCACGGGCGCGAGAGCCGCCATGAGACCGAAAGCGAGGGGAGCGGCGACGGCCGCTGCGCCGGCCGCCGCCTGGAACCGCTTCGACATGATCAGACCCGCGCGGGCGTCCCTGCCGCCGGCCCGACATAGCGCGCATCGCCGAACGCGAGCATGGGGAAGAAGACGAACCCCAGCAGCGCGAGGCCGATGCCGTAGCCGGCATCCTTGCCGAACGACTTGGCGAGATCGATGCACAGGATGATCCCGACGACGATGCCCACGCAAGGGACGAGGAGCAGGACGAACCACCAGATGGGCCGCCCCACGATCTCGAGGAGCACGATGGCGTTGTAGATCGGGACGATCCCCGCCCAGCCGGGCTTGCCTGCCTTCTCGAAGATCTTCCACAGGGAGACGAAGATCAGAACGATGACGGCGAGCCACACCAGGAAGAAGGCGCCGCCAAAGAGCGCGCCGATCAGCCCGGCCCCGCCGCTGCTTGGGTTGGTATCCTCCTGGAAAGCCGCCGCCAGAAGCAGCATCACCCCCATCGATCACCTCTTTTTCCGCTCAGTTGTCCGGCTGCGGATGCCAGATGGTATGGGCAGGCCGCCGCGCATACAAGCCCGGAGGGGCGGCGCGGCCTAGATGGGGTCCATGGTACGAACGATACGCATGCCGGCGGCGGCGAAGCTGCGCAAGGCCTCGTCGGCCACGCGCGGGAAGTCCAGGGCAGGGGGCAACGGCTGGAGGGGAGGCGGCGGCACCGGGCTCATCGCGTCTTCCAGGACGTGGACGCGGCTCAGCCGCCCTGGATCGCGACGGCGGCACTCCTCCATGACGTCAAGCAGCGTGGACCGGACGCAGTGCGACTTCGCCTGGCCGAAGACGTAGACCCGGTCGTGTTCCATGAGCAGGTCGAAGAGGCCGGTGTCGAACTGCCCCACCGCGCGTCCGCCGAGCCGGCGCACCTCGGGCGAGAGGACGGAGTAGTTCTCGGTGACCGCGGCGCGCCCCTTCATCGCGAACACCGTCTCCGTGCGCCGGGCCGCGGCGTGGAAGAGCGCCGCCTCCATGAGGGAGGGCACGAGGGCGTGGCTGGTCCCGCCCAGGAGCGCGTGGTAGGGCCAGATGGTGAGGACGTAGCGGCCGCTCTTCTCGAGCTGCTCGCAGTATTCGAGGCACAAGGCGCGGACGTCGGCGACGGCTTCCGGGCGCAGCGCCGGGATCCAGCGGCCGCGGCGCACGTCGTCGGTGGAGATGATGGTGAACGGCTCCGGATGGCGGCCCTCCGCGTCCACCCAGGCCGCGGGGTGGAAGATCTGGTGCACGCTGTGGGTGTCCAGGGAAAGGACGAGGGTCGTCACGCGTGGGAGGTTGCGGTAGAGCCATTCGATCGCGCGCACGGTGTCTTCGACGGCCCCCGGCACGAAGAGGCTGGCCCCGGGCGTACAGAACGCGACCTGGCAATCGATACCGAAGGCGGCGATCCGCTCGCGGTCCTCGCGGGCCTCGGGGATGGCATGGCGGGCGCGGGCTTCGCTGGCGACATCCGTCACCAGCGCCGCGCGCTCCAGGTAGAGGGTGCCCACGGCCGCGCGATCGTAGAAGCGCGGGAGCTCCATCACTCCACCGTCACACGCCGCGCCGCGCGAGCTGCCGGCGCGCCGTACGCGTGATCATGACCGTGACGGCCGCGGTGGCGACGAGACCGGCCCCCAGCAGGACCCACTCGATCGGGCTCTTCCCGTGCCCGCCTCCCGCGTCCGCCGCCGCCTTGCCCGCCGCGCCGATCCACACGTAGAGGACCGTGGCCGGGAGCATCGCGATCCAGCTCGCCAGCACGTAGGGCCCGAACGACACCGCGGTGAGGCCGTAGAGGTAGTTGCTGACGCTGAACGGCACGAGGGGGCTCAGGCGCAGCAGGGCCACGACCCGCCATCCCTTCTCGCGGATGGCATGGTCGATGGCGCGGAACTTCTGGTTGCGCTGGGCCAGCGCTTCCACCTGTCCGCGGGCCACGTAGCGCGCGATCAGGAAGGCCAGGGCCGCCGCCGTGGTGGAGGCCAGGGAGACGATCGCCGTCCCCCACAGGAGGCCGAACACGAGGCCGGCGCCGATGGTGAGGATGGAGCCCGGCACGAAGAGCAGGACGGCCACCGTGTAGACGATCCCGTAGATCACGCCGCCCCAGAGCCCGCGATGCGCGACCCACGACTGGAAGCCGCGGAGCCACTCGCCGACGGGCAGGACGCGCACGGCCACGAAGAGAGCGACCACGACGGCGGCAACGACGATCGCGCGCACGCGGGACGAGCGGGCGCTCACGCGCGCCGCGCCCGGCGATACAGCCACGCGAAGAGGGCCTTGGCGCGCGGAGTCAGACGGCTCTTCTGATACTGGTCCCCCGTGCGCCGCGCGAGCTCGGCATAGGTCGGGTAGGCGTGGATGGTGCCGGAGAGGTCCTTGAGCCCGACGCCCGCCCTCATCGCGACCACGATCTCGTGGATGAGGTCGCCTCCCCGCTCGGCCACGATGGCGGCGCCGAGAATGCGGTCGCCTCCCTTCGCCGTGATCACCTTGGCGAAGCCCTCCGACTCGCTCTCCACCACCGCGCGGTCGACCTCGGACAGGGGCTGGATCCACACGTCGTGGGGCAGCCCGGCCTTCTTCGCCTCCGTCTCGCTGAGGCCGACGCGTCCGACCTCGGGTGACGTGAACGTGCACCAGGGCAGGACGCTCGTGTCCGCCTTCGCCTTCCAGAGAGGCGTGAGGATGTTGCGCACCACGATGCGGGCGTGGTGGTCGGCGACGTGCGTGAACTGCGGGCCGCCGGCGACGTCGCCCGCGGCATGGATGTGCGGCTGCGACGTGCGCAGGTGGGCGTCGACGGTGACGCCTTTCTTCGTGAAGGCGACGCCCGCGTGCTCGAGGCCGAGG
>DASTLK010000339.1:0-1624 GCA_035715025.1 Vicinamibacteria bacterium | reverse complement strand
GCCGGCCTCGCGCATGCGCGACGCGACCTCCTCCGCGACCCGGCGCGAGCCCTCCGTTCCCGCGACGTGGGGAGCGCGCGTGAGCTCCGCGTGCTGCGCCTCGCAGCGCGCGGCGGAGGGAAGAGCCAGCAGGGCCGCTTCCACCTCGCGCTGCCGGACGGCGGAGGAGAGGGTGAAGCCCAGCGGCGGCGCGTCGGAGGCGGCGCGCGCGGCGACCGCGAGCAGGAGGCTGAGCGCGGCCACGGTCAGGCGCGCGGGCTTCATGTCGCGCGGATTGTACCGGACGCGGCGGCGCCGGGGTGCGCCGAACCTGCATGGTAGACTCCGGCGAAACATGGCCGATGACATCGTGGTGAGACCGGCGCGCGCACGCGCCGACTACGACGCCTGCGTGCTCCTGCAGCGCGCGGTGTGGGGGCTGGAGGACATCGAGATCACTTCCGCCATCCAGCTCATCGCCACCACGCACGCGGGCGGCATGCTCCACATCGCCGAGAAAGCGGGCGGCCGGGCCGTCGGCTTCGCCTACGCGTTCCCCGCCCTCCGCGGCGGCACGCCCCATCTTCATTCCGACATGCTGGCCGTCCTGCCCGAGTACCAGCAGCGCGGGGTCGGCCTGCGTCTCAAGTGGGCGCAGCGCGAGGAGTCGCTCGCGCGCGGCCTCTCCCTGATCACCTGGACCTTCGACCCCATGCAGACGCGCAACGCGAACCTCAACCTGCGGCGCCTCGGGGCCGCCGCCACCGAGTTCCTCGAGAACTTCTACGGCGTGACGACGGCGTCGCTGCACCACGGCCTGCCCACGGACCGCCTGCTCGTGCGCTGGGACCTCGCGGCGCCGCGCGTGCAGGAGCTGGCCCTGCAGGGCGAGCCTCCGCGCACCGTGACCGCGCCCTCCGCGCCGCGAATCAACGAGGTCAAGTGGCAGGCGGGCTGGCCCGTGTCTTCGGAGCCGCGCCTGGACCTCGAAGCCGCGGAGCTGCTCCTCGAGATCGCGCCGGAGTGGGACATCCTCTGCCGCGCCGCCCCGCGCGTCGCCGACGCGTGGCAGTCGAAAGTCCGCCACGCCTTCCAGACCTACTTCGCCCGCGGCTACGTCGCCGCGGACTTCGCGCCCACCCAGGAGGGTGGCCGCCGCCGTCCGCTGTACGTGCTGCGGCGGGCCTGACCTTCGTGAAAAGGATCATCCTCGCCGGCGGCACGGGCACCCGGCTGCATCCGTTGACGCTGGCCGTGAGCAAGCAGCTCATGCCCATCTACGACAAGCCGATGATCTACTACCCGCTCAGCACGCTGATGCTGGCGGGCATCCGCGAGATCCTGGTCATCACGACGCCCCACGACCAGCCCGCCTTCCGGCGCCTGCTCGGCGACGGCTCCGCGCTGGGCCTGCGCTTCGCGTACGAGGCGCAGCCGCGGCCGGAAGGCCTGGCCCAGGCCTTCGTCATCGGCCGCGCTTTCGTCGGAACGGACGCGGTGGCCCTGGCCCTGGGCGACAACGTGTTCTATGGGAACGACCTCGTCGTTTCCCTGCAGCGCGCGGCGGAAAAACCCCGCGGCGCGACCGTGTTCGCGTATCGCGTGCGCGATCCCGAGCGCTACGGCGTGGTCGAGTTCGACGACA
>DASTLK010000338.1:0-8714 GCA_035715025.1 Vicinamibacteria bacterium | reverse complement strand
CGCGTCCCGTCGCGCGGCCGACGAGCCGGTCTTCGCGGGCAAGGTGGCGCTCGTCACCGGTTCCGGCCACGGCCTCGGAAAGGCCCTGGCTCGACACCTCGCCCACCTCGGCGCGTCCGTCGTCGTCAACAGCTTCCATTCGCCGGCCCTCGGGGGAACGACGGTGGCGGAGCTGTCGGCGGAAGGCCGCGACGCCGTCCACGTGTGGGGATCGGTCGCCAACCCCGAGCACCTCGACCAGATCTTCGCGGCGATCGAGGCCAGGCACGGCCACCTCGACTTCCTCGTCCACAACGCCTCCGACGTGACTCCGGCCCCGCTGGCCGCGATCACGGCCGACGACTGGCATCGGGCCTTCCGCACGGAGGTCGTGGGCCTGCACCAGGCCGCGATGAGGGCGGCGCCCCTCATGGCGCGCCGCGGGGGAGGGCGGATCGTCACCCTGACGCATCCGGCGGCGCATCGCGCGTTTCCGGACGGCGCCGTGCTCGGCACGGTCAAGGCCGCTGTCGAATCGCTGACCCGCTACCTCGCCGTCGAGCTCGGGCCGAAGAACATCCAGGTCAACGGCGTCTCCGTCGGCCCCCTGCGCGAGCGGATCGAGCGCGGTCCCGATTCCGAGCGGCTCCTGGCCGGATGGGAGAATCGCGCCCCCAACGGCCGCCTGCCCGACGAGTCGGGGGTGGCCGCCGCCGTCGCCTTCCTGCTCTCCGACGCCGCCAGCCAGATGGCGGGCACGACGCTCGTGGTGGACGGCGGCATCTCGCTCTCGACGTGATGGCGAGCGCCTTCGAGGCGGCCGCGGACGCGCTCCTGGCCGCGGTGACGGACGTGACCGGGCATCCCCGCGCGCTCCTCGGCCTCGACGCCGATCTCGAGGACGACCTCGGCATCCGCGCCGGCTCCCGCCCCGCGATCCTGCGGCGCGCCGCGGAAGCGCTCGGTGCGCGGGTGCCGGAGGCGCAGGGCGCGCGCACGCTGCGGGCGCTCGCCGAAGCGTTGGCCGGCGGGGCGGATGCGCGGCCGGGGCTGCTCGCGGGCAAAGTCGCTTTCGTCACGGGGTCGGGGCACGGCATCGGAAGGATGCTGGTGCGCGAGCTCGCGTCCCATGGCGCCGCCGTCGTCGTCAACTCCTTCCACTCCCGGGACCGCGGCGAGGCCACCACCGCCGAGCTCGTCGCCGAGGGGCGGACCGCCGTCCACCTCTGGGGCTCGGTCGCCCAGCCGCGCCATCTCGACGACATGTTCGACCAGATCCGGGAGCGGTTCGGCGTCCTCGACATCTTCGTGAACAACGCCTCCAACGGCCTGATCGCTCCCCTCGAGTACGTGACGCCCGAGCACTGGGAGAAGAGCTACCGCACGAACGTCATCGCGCTGCATCAGGGGGCGCTGCGGGCGGCGGAGCTGATGACGCGCGGCGGAGACATCGCGTCCCTCACCTCGCCCGCCGCGCAGAAGTGCACCCAGCTCTTCGGCTGCCAGGGGACGATCAAGGCGGCGGTGGAGGGTCTCCTCCGCTACCTCGCGGTCGAGCTCGGACCGCGAGGGATCCGGGTGAACGCGATCGCGCCCGGACCCATCTATGGCGAGCTGCTCGACCGCTATCCGGAGTCCTCTCGCCTCATCCGCCTATGGGAATCGATCTCCCCCGAGCGCCGTCTCCGCACGGAGAAGGAGGTCGCGCAGTTCACGGCCCGGTACCTCACCGACCCGACCCTGCCCTTCAGCGGCAGCGTCGTGCTCGCGGATTCGGGCGTCACGATCCCGATGCAGGCCTACCGCTAAGCGTCCTCACGTCCGGCGCGGGGATCAAGCGGCGCCGATGGTCCCCGGGATCCTTGGGCCACAGCGTGCACGTGACCACGCGATGATGCTGGTCCTCGTCCTCGCAGTACGGGCAGAAGACGCACGCGCGCGCGTCCGCGTCGGCGCCCGCGCGCCACTTCCGGGGCAGGTCGGGATCGGCCAGGAGGGCGCGGGCCATGCCGATCAGATCGGCACGCTCGTCGCGCAGGATCGACTCCGCCTGCTCGAAGGTGTGGATCTTGCCCGCGGTGACCACGGGCGTGGAAAGGCCGGCCGCGCGCACCGCCCGCCGGATCCCGTCCGCCAGGAACGTGTTCACGCCCGGCGGGTCCTGGCGCGAGCGCGGGATGCACACCGACCCGCTGTGCCCGGTGTAGGGGTACATGGCCTCGCCGACCGCGGGTGGCCGCGCGTCCTCGAACTTGCCGCCGCGCGAGACCGAGAGCACGTCCACGCCCGCGCGCGCGAGCGCCACCGCGATGCGCTGCGCGTCTTCGAGCGTGTTGCCGTGGAGGGCGCCGTCGTCACCGAGGATGTCCTCGGAGCCGAGGAACCGGCAGCCCAGGACGAAGTCGGGTCCCGTCTCCTCGCGCACGGCCCGCACCACCTCCAGGGGCAGCCGCATCCGGTTATCGAAGCGGCCGCCGTACTCGTCCGTGCGCGCGTTCGTCACGGAGAGGAAGGAGGCCATCGTGTAGGCGTGGGCGAAATGCAGCTCCACCCCGTCGAATCCGCACGCGCGCGCGCGGCGGGCGGCGGCGGCGAACCAGCCCGGGATCCGTCGGATCTCGTCGAGCCCGAGGTCCTCGATGGTCTGGCGGTATCCGTAGAGGAAGTCCCGCTGCTGGCGCGGCGTGAGGTGCTGCGCGTGGTCCTTCTCGAACTCGGCATCGGACAGCCCGAGCACGGAGGCGGGGAGGCCGCCGCGGGCGACGAGGCCCTCCAGGAAGACGCGGGTGGGCTTGCGCGTGGCGATCTTCAGGAAGTCGATGATCTGCGGCATGACCAGCGCGTCCCCGGCCGCGCGCATCTCGCCGACGAGCGCCCGGAGGCCGGGCACGAAGCGGTCGTCGCTCAACCTCAGCAGCGGGCCGCTGGCGACGTCGCGGATGCCGGTGGCCTCCAGGACGATCATGCCCGGGCCGCCCAGGGCGTAGCGGAGGTAGATGTCGTGCACGTCGCGGGTGACGAATCCGTCCTCGCTGCCGCGCCACGTGACCATGGCGGGCAGCCAGATCCGGTTCGGCATGAGCTGCCCCGTGCGGCCGAGGGGAAACGGCTGGAAGAGGAGGGCGCGGTCGCGCGGGGCGAGGGTCAGTCCTTCTCCTCCTCTTCGTCCTCTCCGTCGTCGAGGGGGCGCGCGGCGTGCTCCTCGGTGCTGGCCTCCATGTCGTCCTCGATGCCGTAATCGGCCAGCCGGCGCTGGAGGGCGTCGAAACCGCGGCGATCCGGCGAGGCGCCTTCCCGATAGGCCTCCAGGACCTCCTCCAGGCGCGCGACGCGGCGCGTGAGCTGGCCCACGGCCTCGAAGGTCAGCGCGCCGTCGTTGGCCGTTGCCTTCTGGAACGCGCCTGCGTCCCCGAACCGGCCCAGCACCTCGACGAGGCGCGCGCTGAGGGTGTCGGCGGATTCGACCAGCTCCGCCTGGAGGAGGCTGTCGCGGACGAGCCCCAGCGCGTCCTCGATGTCTTCGTCGTCCCAGTCCGCGCGCAGTCGCTCCCAGACGTCGGGGGGGAGGATGAGCCCTTCCGGCCCTTCCTCGGCCGAGGCCGCGATCTCTCCGCACAAGTCCACGATGCGTCCCATGGGTCTCCTTGCTCAGCTCCAGTCGATGTCGGCCGGGAGCTCCAACTTCAATGATGCCGGATCGGGGAAGCGCAACCCGGCTGCATGGACCGCCGGCCGGATGTCGCCGACGAAGTCCTTCATGCAGTCCGCGGAGTCTCTCTTCTTGAGGCCCTGCTCGATGGCGTACCGATTGCCCGCCGTGCCCGGGCGGCCGAAGGACAGCAGTCCCAGGCGCAGCCACTTCTCGAAGAGGGCCTGCTTGACCTCGTCGTAATGCCCGGTCTGGCACTGCTCGACGACGATCTTCTCGCCGAGGCTCTGATGCCCCGCCTCCTCCTTGACGATCTTCTGCACCACGTCGCGATACGGCACGAACGAGCACTCCTCGTATTCGCGGAGCTGCCAGAATCCGCCGCGGTCGAAGAGGAACTGGGCCATGGCCAGCTCGATCCAGCTCTCGGCGAAGGGCACCGGCTTGCCCGCCAGCCGCTCGCGCACCTTGGGCTCGACCTCCTCGCCCGTGAACCGGCGGTACATCTGGGCGACGGCGTCGTAGTGCTCGGCTTCCTCGCGGATGTGCCAGACCATGAACTTCATCCACTTGTCCGGCACGAAGCGCAGGCCGTAGCCGAACATGTGCGTTGCGGCCAGCTCGCGGTAGGCCTGGCTCTCCATGAGCTGGACGAGCATCGCGCGAGTTTGTTCGGGCATGTGGTCAACGAAGGTCATTTCGCTGGGCATCGTCCCCCTCTCGATGGGGATGGTCCGTCGCTCGGGTCGCGCGTCGCTCGCTACGCTTCACTTGCTCTCCTTCAGGATGTGGCGCGCGATGACGAGCTTCTGGATCTCGCTGGTGCCCTCGTAGATCCGCAGCGCGCGCACCTCCCGGTACAGCCGTTCGACGGTGGCGCCCCGCATCACGCCCTGGCCGCCGTGGATCTGGACCGCGCGATCCACCACGCGTTGGGCGGCCTCGGTCGCGAAGAGCTTGGCCGCCGCTCCCTCCGCCCCGATCCTCTCCGCCCCCCGGTCCTTGAGCCAGGCCGCGCGCCGGACGAGCAGGCGGGCGGCCTCGAGGTCGACGTGCATCTCCGCCAGCGCCATCTGCGTGGCCTGGAAGTCGGCCAGGGCCCGCCCGAACTGGCGCCGCGCCTGCGACCAGCGCACCGCCTCCTCCAGGGCGCGGGCGGCCAGGCCGCAGGCCGCCGCTCCCACGCTGGGGCGGAACACCTCCAGGGTGGACAGCGCGAGCCGGTAGCCTTCGCTCTCCTGGCCCAGCAGGACCGCCGGCGTGCCCTCGAAGCGCACCTCGCCCAGCGGGTGCGGCGCCATCGGCTCCAGGGGCTTCACCGCGATCCCCGGCGCTTCCGCGTCCACGAGGAACATCGACAGGCCCCGATGCTCCCCGCCCTCGCCCGTGCGCGCGAGAACGGTGTACATCCCCGCGATGCCCGCGTTCGAGATGAACGTCTTCACGCCCCGCAAGCGCCACACCGGGCCGTCGGCGGTCGCGCGCGTCCGCACCCCGGCCAGGTCGGAGCCCGCCTCCGGCTCCGTCACCGCGAATGCGGCCAGCAGATCGCCTCCCGCGATCGCGGGCAGCCAGCGGTTCTTCTGGACGTCGGTCCCCGCGCGGCTCACCACGTGGGAGCCGAGCCCCTGCATCGCGAAGGCCGTGTCCGCGAGCGAAGAGAAGTAGGCGAGTTGCTCGCGGATCGCCACCAGGGAGCGCAGGTCCATGGCGCCGTGGGGGGGTGCCACCGCGAAGCGAAGGAGGCCGGCGCTGGCCAGGCCGCCCACGATCTCGCGCGTGCGCGCCGCCGCGTGCGACTCGTCCTGGGCGGTCGCGCGGAGGCGCTGCTCGCCGAAGACGCGCGCGCGATCGGCCAGGGCCAGATGGCGGTCCTCGAGGAACGCGTCCGGCGCCGGCGCGGGCGGGAGCTTCATTCGGGCGCGCCTTCGAACCGCGGCGGCCGGCGCTCCTGGAAGGCGGCGAACCCCTCGCGGAAATCCGCCCCGCCCATGAGGCCGGCCTGGAGGCGCGCCTCCGCCTGCAGGGCCGACTCCAGGTCCGCGTTCATCTCCGATTCCAGCGCGGCCTTGGTGGCGGCGAGACCGGCCGCGGGACCCCGCACCAGGCGGTCCACGAGGGCGGCGGTGGCGGCGGGCAGCTCGCCCGGAGGCACCACGCGGTTGTAGAGACCGATGCGGAGGGCTTCGTCCGCCTCGATGAAGTCCCCCGTCATCAGGAGCTCGGTGGCGCGGCCCAGGCCCACCATGCGCGGGAGAAGGTGGGCCGCCCCCATGTCCGCGCCAGAGAGGCCGACCTTGACGAAGAGGAACGCGATGCGGGCGGTGTCGGCGGCCACGCGCAGGTCGGACGCCAGCGCGATGGCGGCCCCCGCCCCCGCCACCGTGCCGTTGAGCGAGGCCACGATCGGGCGCGGCAGCGCGCGCATCGCGCGGATGAGGTCGCAGGTCAGGGTCGTGAATTCGAGCAGCGCCTTCTCGTCGCGGCCCAGGAGGGCGCCGATGATCTCGCGCACGTCGCCGCCCGTGCAGAACGCGCGGCCCGTCCCCGTGAGGACCACCGCGCGCACGTCCGCGCGGTCGGACAAGGCACGGAAGGTGTCGGTCAGCTCGCGGTAGACGTCGAAGGTCAGCGCGTTCATGGCCTGGGGCCGGTCCAGGAGGAGCGTGGCCACCGGTCCCGCCTGTTCGAAGCGGAAGCTGCGCGGATTCAACTCGGTGCCTCCTCCAGTGAGCGGCTCAGGCGGCCGAGCAGGCGCCGCAGGCGCGCCAGGTCGCGGGGCGGCAGCGGCGAGAGCAGCGACTCGACGTCACGCCGATGGCGCGGGATGGCGCGCGCCGCCACGCGCCGCCCGCGTCCGGTCAGCACCACGCGCGCGGCCCGACGGTCTTCCGGGACGGGCCTCCGCTCGACGAGGCCGAGGCCCTGCAGACGGTCGACCAGGCCGGTCACGTTCCCCGCCGTCACCAGCAGCTCGCGCGTGAGCTCGCGCGAGGTCATTCCCCCGGGCCGGCGATGGAGCTGGACGAGCACGTCGAACTGCGGCAGCGTCAGCTCTTCGGGGACGCGCCGGCGCAGCTCGCGCAGGACGAGCCCATGGGTCTTCAGCAGTCGCACCCAGACGGAGACGGCCAGGTGGCCGTTGGGATGGACGGTCACAGGAGCGCCGTCGCTTCGATCTCGACCTTGGCCTCGTCGTCGAGGAGTCCCTTCACCTCCACGAGGGCCATGGCCGGATAGTGCCGCCCCATGCGGGCGCGCCAGACCTCGCCGATCTCCCGGGCCCGGGCCGCGTACTCGGTCTTGTCCGTCACGTACACGACCATGCGCGCGATGTCTGCGGGCTTCCCACCCGCCGCCCACACCACGTCGATGACGTTCTCCAGCGCGCGCTGGAACTGGCTGATGAAGTCGGCGGACACCACATGGCCCTCGCGCGTCCAGCCCACCTGGCCCGCGACGAACAGGATCTCGCCCGCGCCCCTCATCCCGTGGTTGTAGCCGCGCGGCGGGGCGAGGGAGTCGGGGTTGACCGCGGTCAAGGGCATGGAGCTGCCTCCGGAATCGCTAGACGACGGTGCCGCCGTCGATGCTGAGGGCCTGGCCGTTGATGCCGCCCGCGGCCTCGCCGCACAGGAAGAGGACGAGCGCGGAGACCTCCTCCGCCGTGTAGAGGCGCTTCTGCGGGCTCATGTCGGCCAGGCGGCGGCGCGCCTCTTCCTGGGTCAGGCCGGTCTTCTCCACGATCCGCGCCACGCCCGCCTCCAGCATCGGCGTGTCGACGTAGCCGGGGCAGACGGCGTTGACGGTCACTCCGGTGGTGGCGACCTCGAGGGCGGCGCATTTCGTCAGGCCGAGCACGCCGTGCTTGCTGGCGGCGTAGGCGCCGATGTACGGATAGCCCGTCTTGCCCGCGATCGACGCCAGATTCACCACGCGTCCCCAGCCGCGCGCGGTCATCTCCGGCAGGGCTTCGCGCAGGCCGTAGAAAACGCCGCTGAGGTTGGTCTCGAGGACCTGGCGCCACACCGCGTCCGAGGTACGAGCCAGGGGAGCGGTGGGAGCGACGCCGGCGCCGCTCACGAGGATGTCGATGCCCCCCAGGGCCTCGCGCGCTTGCGCGAAAGCGGCGCGCACGCTCTCCGGATCGGCCACGTCGATGGTCAGGGCCACCGCGCGGCCGCCCTCGCCCTCGACCTCGGCGGCGACCTTCTCCACCTCGGCCCGGGTGCGTGCCGCCACCGCCACCGCCGCCCCCGCGCGGCCGAGGTCGAGGGCCACCGCCCGTCCGATCCCGCGCCCGCCGCCCGTCACCAGCGCCCGTCGCCCGCTCAGCGCCAACATTGTTTAGACTTAAACGATCTCGTGGGAGGCGTCAAGCGGCCCCGCTATAATCACCCGGTGACCTCCCCGGTCGCGCCCAGCCCGCCTCCGCCCGGACCCCATGTGCGCGGCCCCCTCTTCCTGGCCCGATTCGAGTACGTGCGCCGTGAGCACGGACCGGGAATGGTGGCGGCCGTGCTGCAGGCCCTCGACCCGTCCGATCGCGGCGCGCTCCGCGGAGTGGACCGGCGGGAGTGGTACCCGTTCGGCACGCTCGTCCGGCTGGACCGGGCCATCGCACGGGTCACGGCATCGGGCGACGACGCGATCTACGAGCGCATCGGGCGCGCCTGCGCCCGCCATCGCACGGAATGGCTCGGCCCGGATGCGCGCTTGCACAGCATCCACGGCTTCCTGTCCCGCCTGGCCGACCAGCACCCGCGGCTGCACAGCTTCGGGGAGGCGGTCTATCTGCGCCACGGATTCCGGGAGGGGACGATCGCGTTCTCGAAGTACCCGGAACCCGAGGGAGCCTTCTGCCGCGCGACCCTCGGCTATCTCCGCGGCGCCGTCGAGCGGCTCTCCCGCGCGCCGGTCGCGGTCGAGGAGCGCTCGTGTCAGTGCCGCCGCGACGAGAGCTGCCAGTTCTGGATTTCCTGGGCGCCCTGACCGATACTCCGAGCGGAGGCCCCTCCATGCTCGAGCCCGGCACCGCCGCTCCGGATTTCGACGTCCAGGACCAGACCGGCCACACCCGCCGTCT
>DASTLK010000337.1:0-2195 GCA_035715025.1 Vicinamibacteria bacterium | reverse complement strand
TGGATCGCCTACATCCTGTCCACCACCGCGGGCCTGGCCGCGGGCGGCATCCTCGTCCTCGTCTGGATCAACGGCCTGATGGCGATCGGCCGTTGGTTCGCGGGCCCGATCGTCCATCGCGTCTCGCCCATCGGCCTCCTGATCGGATCCGCGACGGCGTCCACCCTGGGTCTCATCGGGCTCAGCATCGCGGACTCCCCGCGTACGGCCATCGCGGCGGCCACGGTGTTTGCCATCGGCATCTGCTACTTCTGGCCGACCATGCTCGGAGTGACGAGCGAGAGGTTCCCCGAGGGGGGAGCGCTCGCCCTGGCCATCGTCGGCGGCATCGGGACCTTGTCCGCCGCGATCTTCACCTGGATCCTGGGCGGGATGTACGACCGATTGGGGCCGAGGCTCGCGCTCCGCTACATGGCCGTCCTGCCCGTCATCCTGATCGCCGTCTTCACGGCCTGGTGGCTCTACGACCGCCGGAGAGGCGGCTACGCGGTCGTGAAGCTTTGATTCTCTAGGACCGGCCCGGCGCGCGCGGGACGCGCTACGCTGGTTCCATGGACCGTGCGTGGGCGGCGGCGTGCACCCTGGCCCTCGTTCTCGTGGCGCCGGCGCCGCTGCGCGCCTACGGCGTCCTCTCCCACCTGGCCGTGGTGGACGCGGCCTGGGACGGCTCCGTCGTCCCCGCGCTGCAGCGGCGTTTCCCCGGCCTGAGCGCGGACGACCTGCGCCGGGCCCACGCCTTCGCCTACGGCGGCGCCCTCTTCCACGACATGGGCTACTACCCGGGCGGCAGCCGCGCGCTGAGCGACCTCATGCACTACGTGCGGACGGCCGACTTCCTCCGCGCCCTGGCCGAGGAGGCCCGCGACCCGGACGAGTACGCGTTCGCGCTGGGCGCGGTCGCGCATTTCCTGGGCGACAGCGAAGGCCACCCGCGCGGGGTGAACCGCGTGGTGCCCCTCACCTTCCCGAAGCTCCGCCGGAAGTTCGGCGACGTCGTGACCTACGAGCAGGACCCCACCGCGCACCTCCGCGTCGAGTTCGGCTTCGACGTGGTGCAGGTCGCGCGCGGCCTCTACCCGCCCGAGGACTACCGTCGCTTCATCGGATTCGAGGTCCCCGTGCCTCTCCTTTCCCGGGCCGTGCGGCGCACGTACGGAGTGGACCTCACCGAGCTCTTGCCGCGCCCGGAGCGCTCCGTCCGCTCGTTCCGCAAGTTCACCGCCAGCCTCTTCCCGAAAGCGACGCGCGTGGCCTGGGCCTACAAGAAGGACGAGATCCTCAAGGCCATGCCCGGCGCGAGCAGCGCGCGGTTCGTCTACAGCCTTTCCAGCGCGGCGTTCGAAAAGGAGTGGGGCCGGGACTACGATCGCCCGGGAGTGGGCAGCCGCGTGGGCGCCTTCCTGCTCCGCTTCGTGCCCAAGGTCGGCCCGCTTCGCGTCCTCATTCCCAAGCCGCCGACGCCGGAAGGCGAGCGCGTCTACGAGGAGAGCTTCAACGCCGTCCTCGCCGACTACCGCGCGGCTGTGGGCCCTGATCGTCCGCCCCCGGTCAACGTCAACCTGGACGTGGGCGCGGCGGCGCCCCCGGGGACGTACGCTCGCTCGGACGCGGCCTGGGCGGGTTTGTGCGCGCGCCTGGCCGCCGCGGACCGCCTCCCGGGCGTCGATCCGGCGCTGGCCTCGGCGATCCTTGCCCACTACGGTGGCCCCCAGACCCCGGCCGCGCCGCCTGCGCTCCAGCCCGTGCTGCAGCGCCTGCAGACCCGCCCCGGCGAATAGGCGCTCAGCTCTTGCCGAACCGGTAGCGCGCCCGTACCGAAAGCGTCCGCGGCGGGATCACGTGCGTCCCTCCGAACACGGACAGGATGTTGTACACGCCCGCGGTGTCGAAGGCGTTGAGCAGATCGGCCTGGATGGACAACGGCACCTTGTGCTTCGCGAGGTCGAGACCGACCGAGAAGTTCGCGATGGTGCGCGCCTTGATGCGGTTGGGGTCGAGGTCGGCGCCGCTGTGGATCACGACGAAGGGCGCCGCGAACGCGTTGTCGGGATCGCCGAGGAGCTCCTCCGGTGACGCGCCGGTGACGAGCCCGGAATCGTAGCGCGCGCCCGCGCCCAGCCAGAGGCCGCTGGCGCCCACGTCCCACAGGAGCTGACCCTGCGCCTGCAGCTTCTGGTCGTGGTCGATCAGGAAGG
>DASTLK010000336.1:0-24866 GCA_035715025.1 Vicinamibacteria bacterium | reverse complement strand
GTCTGGTGCCGGTGGTCAACGCCGAGCTCCTCCTGATGGGGCTGGCCGTCGCGTCTCCCGCGGCCGCGCCCCTGCTCGTGGTGGTGATGGCGGCCGGCCAGATGGTGGGAAAGTCGGTCCTCTTCCTCGGAGGCGGCCGCTTGACGCGCTCGACGCTCGGCGGTCGTCTCGCGCGCTGGCGCCTCGACGGCCGCAGGCGCCGGGCGGGCGCGCCCTTGATCGGGATCAGCGCGTTCACGGGGCTGCCGCCCTTCTACCTGGTCTCGGTCGCGGCGCCCGCCCTCGGCGTGCCGTTCCGGACCTTCCTCGTCCTGGGGCTCGCCGGCCGGCTGCTTCGGTTCGGGGTCCTCGTCGCGCTTCCCCCGCTCATCGCCCACACGTCTCGGATTGGAGGCCCTTGATGGCGACCCTGCTCGCGAGCGTTCCGTGGTCCTGCCCACCCGCTCACTCGGGCCTCCGCGGCCGGTTCGCCGTCGTCACCGGCGGCAGCGCCGGCATCGGTCGCGCCCTGGCCGGCGAGCTCGCGGCTGCGGGCGCGTCCGTGCTCGTGGGCTCGCGACGTCCGGCACTCGGGAGGTTCGAGCATCGACCGCTCGACCTCGCCTCCAAGGCTTCGGTCGCCGAGTTCGCGAGCGGTCTGGTGCGCGACGGACGGCCCATCGACCTCCTGATCCTGAACGCGGGCGTGCACGTCCCCTGGAAGACGGTGACGACGGAGGACGGCCTGGAGCTGCACTGGCAGGTGAACTACCTGTCCAACTTCCAGCTCGTCCATCACCTCCTGGATCTCTGCCGCCGCTCCGCCCTCAGGCGCGTCGTCTACGTCGCCAGCGAAGCGCACCGTCTGGCTGCCTGGCCGGGAGCTCCGCTTCTCGGCTTCTGGTACCGCTACGCGCGGTCCAAGGAGGCGGCGATCACGTCCTTCCTCCGGCTCGCGGAGCTCCACCCCGAGCTGACGGTGCGCATCGTGTCGCCCGGCTACGTGGACTCGGAGATCCACCGCCACAAGAGCCGCCTCACCGCCCGCCTCGAGCGCACCTGGTCCCGGCCGCGGGCTGCGGACGCGGTCGCGCGGGAGCTCCTGGGGACAACCGAACCGGCCGCGGGGGCGAGCGTCTACTGGGACCGCGGCGCCCCGCGCGCGCCCGCGCGCCGCTGCCGGGACGGAGCGCGCGCCGACCTTCTGTGGCAGGCGTCGCTCGACCAGCTCCGGGACCGGCTTCCGGAGGCCCGCGCGCCCGAGCGCATCACCAACTTCGCGCGGACGTTCCGAGCCCTGGGACCCGCGATCGAGCGTCCGGCCAGCATGGAGGAGCTGGCCGCGGTCGTGCGCCGAGCGGCCGACGACGGGAGAGGCGTGCGTGTCGTCGGCCGCCGCCACTCCTACAACGATGGCTTCTTCTCGCCCGACTGCATGGTGTCGCTCGAGCGCCTCGATCGTGTCGTCGCCCTCGACCCGGAGCAGGCGACGATCACGTGCGAGGCCGGCATCACCATCGGCGCCCTCGGCAAGTACCTCGACGAGCGCGGCTACGCGCTGCGCTTCTGCGGCAACTTCGGCCAGCAAACCCTCGCCGGCGCCCTGGCCACGGGCACCCACGGCTACGGCCGCGAGGGTGGAGTCATGTCGGAGCTCGTCCGGGGCGTGACCCTGCTGCTCCCCGACGGCGGCCGGATCCAGACGCGGGACGAGCGCGACCTGCGCGCGCTCCGGCTGAGCCTGGGGGCGCTCGGTGCGGTCGTCGAGCTGACGCTAGCGATCGAGAGGAAGGGCCCTTGTCGTTACGAGGTCGCCAGCCTGCCTCGCGAGGAGTTCGTCGGGCGGTTGGTGGAGCTCGCGCGCGCGAACGAATACCTCCGCTTCGTGCCGCATCCCTTCGACGCGCGGTCCATGTTCTACGTCACGATCAACCGCGGGCCCGCAGACGCTCCGAGCGCGCCCCCGCGCTACATCGACGAGCGTCCGCCGGGAGCCCTGCGCCTGCTGATACCCGCGCTGCGGATGGCCCCGGTACGCGCCCTCCTCGGCCGTGCGCTGGGCGTGCGCGGGTACGGGTACTCCCTGCAGATGCCGTTCTCCAGCCTGCTCTTCATCAGCGCGGGCGTAGTCCGCAGCCACCCGAGGCTCGCCCGGATCGGCCAGCTGGCCCTGGAGCATCACGATTGGCTCAACATGGAGCTGGCCGTTCCACGGGAGAAGTACGCGGAGTTCGAGCGTCTCTTCGCGGAGCTCCGGCCGCGCTTATCCCCGTTCTCGCCCGCCCAGCCGTACTACACATGCCGCGTGGTGGGCCGGGCCCGCAGCGTCCTGCTCGCGCCGAACCACGATCGGGACGTCGTGTTCTGCGACGTCCATGCCGACCCCGCGCAGCCGGGCTCGCGCGCGCTACTGGAGAGGCTCGAGACGCGGGCCATCCGCGACCTCTCCGCGCGCCCGCACTGGGGGAAGCTCTTCTTCGCCGAGCGGGACGTCGTGCGCGACCTCTATCCCCCGCAGAACGTCGCGGCCTTTCTCGAGTGCAAGAGGCGCTTCGATCCCGCGGGCGTCTTCTCCAACGCCTACACGCGGCGCGTGCTCGGCGTGTGAAGCCGACCCTCCGAGGGCGGGTGGCGGGGCCGCGCTAGAATCAGTCTGTGGAGAGTCCGTCCGGCAAACCGAACCTCTTTGGCCTTGACCGCGCCGCGCTGGGCGCGATCGTCGCCGGTCTGGGTGAGCCCGCCTATCGTGCGGAGCAGATCTACCTTTGGCTCTACCGGCGGCGCGCCCGCACCATCGCGGAGATGACCGACCTCACCAAGGGAGTGCGCGAGGCCCTCGCTGCCGCCTACGACCTGCGCTGGCCCGAAGTGGTGGAACGCGGACACAGCCGGGACGGCACGGTCAAGTACCTCTTCTGCCTCGACGACGGGGCGACGATCGAGAGCGTCTACATCCCGGAGGACCGCCGGCGCACGATCTGCATCTCGACCCAGGCCGGCTGCCCGCTCAAGTGCGCGTTCTGCCTGACCGGCATCAGCGGATACAAGCGGAACCTCGTGCCCTGGGAGATCCTGGGCCAGGTCGCGACGGTCATGGCGGAGGTGCCGCCAGAGCCAAAGGCCTGGAACGTGGTGGTGATGGGGATGGGGGAGCCGCTGCTGAACTACGACAACACCGTCGTCGCCCTGCGCGCCCTCATGGATCCGGACGGCTTCGCGGTGGCGCCCAAGAAGCTCACCCTGTCCACCGTCGGCATCCTGCCCGCCCTCGAGAAACTGATGCAGGAGCCGGTGCGCCCGAACCTGGCCATCAGCCTCCACGCGCCGACGAAGGCGCTGCGGCGCGAGCTGATACCCATCGAGGAGCGCTACGACATCCAGGACGTGATCGCGGCCGCGCAGCGTTATCCCATCCCTCACGGCGGCGCCGTCACCTACGAGTACGTGCTGCTCGGCGGCGTCAACGACCAGCCCAAGCACGCGCGTGCGCTCGTCCGGCTCCTGGGCGGGTCGCGCGGCAAGGTGAACCTGATCCCGCTGAACCCGGCGCCGGAGATCCCGTTCGCGCCGCCCTCAGCGGAGGCGATCGACGAGTTCTGCCGCATCCTCTCGGAGGCGCGGATCACCGTCTCCGTGCGCCGCCCGCGCGGCCAGGACATCCTCGCCGCCTGCGGGCAGCTCCACCTCAAGCGCGGGGAGGTCCCCGTACCCGCTCCCGTCGCCTCCTGAGCATACCTTTCGCGTCCCGCGCCGCGCGCCTGCCCTGGGGCGCGCAGATCGCGCTCGTCCTCGTCCTCACCGCCGCCGTCCTGCTGCCCGCGCTGGGCGCGGCGCCGCTGGAAAGGGCCGAGATCTATTTCATGGACGGGGCGCGGGCGATGGTGGAAAGGGGCGACTGGTTGGTCCCCCGCTACCAGGGTGAGCCCTTCTTCGACAAGCCCGCTCTCACCTACTGGCTGATGGCGGCCGCCTTCCGCGCCCTCGGCTTCTCGCTCGGGGTGGGACGCCTCGTCTCCGCGGCGGCGGCGCTGGGCTCGATCGTGGCCACCGCCTGGCTGGGCCGCCTGCTCCTGGACCGGCGCGCGGCCGTCTACGGCGCGCTCGCGCTGGGCACGACGCTCCTCGTCCTGAGCTTCGGGCGCGTGGCCATGTCGGACATGCTGCTCACGCTCTGGTGCACGCTGGCCGTGGCCATCGGCGCTTCCGCGACCGACGAGCGGGGACCGACCGTCTTGCGCATGACCGCCCTGGGCGCGACGCTCGGTCTGGGCTTCCTGACCAAGGGCCCGGTCGCGCTCGTGCTCGCCGGTCTGGGCCTGGGGCTGCTGGTCCTCCGCGGCCACGGAGGGCGCCGCCTGCGGCTGGACGCACGCGGGATGGGCGCGGCCGCCCTCGCCTTCGCCGTCGTCGGGCTCGGCTGGTTCGCGGCCGTCGCCTGGCGCCTGGGCCTCGGTCCCCTCGCGTACTTCTTCCTCCGCGAGAACCTCGAGCGCTTCGCCGGCGAGACCTACGACGCCGATCGCTCACCTCTTTACTACGTGTGGACCTACTTCGCGGCCGGCCTGCCCTGGTCGCTGGTCTTCCCGCTGGCCGCGTGGCGCGGGGCGCGTCGCGCCTCATCCCTGCTCCTCTGGATGGCGCTCATCGCCGTGCCCCTGAGCCTCTCGCGCGGCAAGATCGACTACTACCTGCTGCCCCTCCTCCCCGCGGCGTCGCTCGTGATCGGCAGCCATCTCGCCGCTTCCTGGGACGGCATCGACCGCGCCTGGGCGCGGGCGGCACTGCTGGCCTTCGCGCCGATCGCGCTCGTCCCCGCCGCCCTGCAGGCGCGCATCCCGACGGACTGGCTGCCGGGCTGGCCGTTCCAGGTCGCGCTCGTCGCGCTGGGGTCCGCGATCGCGCTGGCGGCCAGTCTAGCGGCCGTGCGGCCCTCACCGCCCCGGCTGGCCGCGGTGTTCGCGGGCGGCACCGCGGCCACCCTGGCCGTCCTCGCCGGCGCTTTCCTGCCCGCCTTCCGCGCGGCCCAGCCCAACGCGGCGGTCGTCACCGACGCGCAGCGCGAGCGCGCCTGGCGCCCCGACGTCGAGCTCGCCGCCTGCGGTGACCCCGCGCGCGTCGCGCGCGACCTCCTGTTCCACGCGCGGCTGACGGCCCAGGAGCGTTGCGACGTGTGGAACCCTGCCTCGTCGCGCCGGCCGTTCCTGCTCCTCGTCGGCACCGAGCAGCGCCGGTCGCTGGAAGCGGTGCCGGGTATCCGCGAGGTCGGCGCCTATCACTGCGTGCCCGCCGCGGCCATGACGCTGGGCCAGATCCTGGCCGGCCTGGAGATCGAGCCCATCGTACTGCTCGCCAACTATCACACCGACGATCCGGTGGCGGAGAAAAAGCGCGTCAAGGACCGCAAGCGCGCCCTGCGGCGGGAAGTGGCGGCCTGGGAAGCGGCCGGGCGTCCGGTCGCGAGCCCGACCCCGGAGGCGCCGACGCCGGCGCCGACGGTCAGGCCCTGAGCTCCCGGAAGATCTCGCCCGCCGCGCGGACGGTGGTGTCGATGTCGCCCTCGGTGTGCGCGAGGGACACGAACGCGGCCTCGTACTGGGCGGGCGGGAAGTAGATGCCGCGCTCGAGCAGCTCGTGGAAGAAGCGCGCGAAGAGCGCGGTGTCGGAGGTCTTGGCGCTGGCGAAGTCGTGCACGGGCCCGGGGGTGAAGAACAGCGTGATCATCGAGCCCACGCGGTTGATCGTGACTTTGACGTCCGCCTCGTCCCGGGCCCCGAGCAGACCCGCGTGCAGACGCGCGGACAGCATCTCCAGGCGCTTGTAGGTACCGGCACGCTGCAGCAGGTCGAGGGTGACGCAGCCGGCGGCCATGGCCAGCGGGTTGCCGGACAGCGTGCCCGCCTGGTAGACGGGGCCGGTGGGCGCGATGTGCTCCATGATGTCGGCCCGGCCGCCGTACGCGCCCACGGGCAGGCCGCCGCCGATGATCTTGCCCAGGCAGGTGAGGTCGGGCTTGATGCCGTAGAGCACCTGCGCGCCGCCGCTGGACAGGCGGAATCCCGTCATGACCTCGTCGAAGACGAGGAGCGCTCCCGCGCGCGTGGCGAGGTCCCGCAGTCCCTGCAGGTAGCCGTCGCGCGGCGCCACCACACCCATGTTCCCGGCCACGGGCTCGACGATGATGGCGGCGAGGTCCGGCCCGTGCGCGTCGACGACCTTCTCGACCGCGCCGAGGTCGTTGAAGGGCGCGACCACGGTGTCGGCGACCGTGCCTTCCGGGACCCCCGGCGAGCCCGGGATGCCGAGGGTGGCCACGCCTGATCCCGCCGCCACCAGCAGCGCGTCCGCGTGGCCGTGGTAGCAGCCCTCGAACTTGAGGATCTTGCGGCGTCCGGTGAATCCGCGCGCGAGGCGCAGGGCGCTCATCGTCGCTTCCGTCCCCGAGGAGACGAAGCGGACCTTCTGGATGCTCGGCACCAGGCGCACCACGCGGTCGGCCAGCTCCACCTCCGCCGCGCAGGGCGCGCCGTACGAGGTGCCGCGGGCCGCGGCCTGGGTGATGGCCTCGATCACGGACGGATGGGCGTGACCGAGGATGAGCGGCCCCCAGGAGCCCATGTAGTCGATGTAGCCCTTGCCGTCGGCGTCCCACATCCGCGCGCCTTCGGCCTTGCGGATGAACAGGGGGGTGCCCCCGACGGCCTTGAACGCGCGCACGGGCGAGTTGACGCCGCCGGGGATGAGGCGTTGCGCGCGCGCGAATAACTCTTCGGACTGCGTCATCGCCGGCTACTTTAGCGGAAAATCGGAGGGAGGCGACACGGCGGCCATGGCTTCACGAACCGAGTCCTCCGAGACCGACGAGAACGCGCCTGGCCGCGCGGCCGGACTCCGCGTGCTCCTCGTCGATGACGACGACGACACGCGGGACCTGCTCCGCTTCGTCCTGGCCCAGGACGGTTACCTCGTCGACGACGTCCAGGACGGCGAGTCGGCCCTGGCGCACCTGCGCGAGGGCGGGTACCGGCTGGTGGTCACGGACTACGACCTGCCCGGGAAGACGGGCGCCCAGCTCCTCCGGCAAGCCACCCTCGAGCGGCTCCTGGAAGGATGCGCGGTCCTCGTGGTGACCGCCCACTCCGATCCGGAGGACGTCGGGGCGGCCCCCGTGATCCACAAGCCGCTCGAGGTCGAGGCCTTCCGCCGGCAGGTGCGCGGCATCCTCGAGACGCACGGCTGCGCACCCGTTTCCGCGGGCAAAGGCGCCCCGGCGGGCGCGGCGGCCGTCACGATCGTGCTCTACGTCCAACGCGACACCCCGGCCTCACGGCGTGCCGAGCGCAACGCACGGCAGATTCTCGGTCGGATCGGGGAGGCCAGGGTCCGGTTCGAGCTGCGGGACGTCGCGGAACATCAAAGCGAGGCCGAAGCCGATCGCATCGTCTTCGTCCCCACCTTCGTGGTGAAGTGCACGCCGCCCGTGTGGATCGTCGGAGACTTGCGCCAGCCGCAGGCGTTGTTCGACGTGCTCTGCATGTGCGGCGTGGCGCGCTTCGGGGAGCTGGAATGAGCGCCTGGCCCGCCACGACCCGCATCCTTCTCGTCGAGAGCAACGAAGACCATCGCAAGCTTCTCGGCCAGGCCCTCCGCAACCACAGCTATGCCGTCGACGAGGCGGCCTCGGCGGCGGAGGCGAGGGCGCATCTGGCGGGCGCTCGATACGCGCTGATGATCGCGCACTACAGCCTTCCCGACAGCACGGCGACGGAGCTGCTGCGGACGACGCGGGGGGAGGGACTCCTGGCGGACACGCCGGCCATCGTGTTCACCGGCCAGCCGGACGTCGAGAAGTCGCAGGACTTCGCGCTGATGCGCAAGCCCCTCGCCGTGTCGGACCTGTTGCGGCAGGTCCAGGCGATCGTCGGCGCCCCGGTGGGGCCGGGACCAGCGGCAGCCGCGCAGGTGGCGGCGGAGGCGGCCCGGGTCCAGCTCGTTCTCTACGTCACCAGACCGTGGCCGTCGTCCCAGCGCGCGATCCGCAACCTCGAGACCGCGCTCGCCGGCCTGGCCGCCGGCGAGGTGGGCCTGGAGGTCTGCGACCTCGCGCGTGAGCCCGAGCGTGCCGACCACGACCGGGTCATCTTCTCCCCGACCCTGGTCCGGGTCCGGCCGGAGCCGAGGATGTGGGTGGTGGGCGACCTCACGGACCGCGCGGTGATCGCCGACCTTCTCTCGACGTGCGGCCTGGACTTGCCCCTGGCCTGACCTCGCCTAGGACGCTTTCACGACCATGGCGCCAAGCACCGAGACCAGGATGGCGGGCTCGATCGGCTTCACGAGGTGGGCCTGGTAGCCCGCTTCCTTGGCCAGGGCCCGGTCGCGCGGCAATCCCCAGGCGGTCAGGGCGACGGCGGGGACGCGTCCTTCCTCGCCCGGCCGCGCGCGCACCTTGCGCATGAACTGCAGGCCGTCCTCGCCGGGCAGGCCGATGTCGGCCACAATCAGGTCCGGGGCGCCCTGTTCCAGCGCGGCCAGCGCCTCGGGGCTGCTCGCGGAGGCGGTGACCTCGGCCCCCGCGTGCCGCAGCACGTTCGTCACGATCTCGCGCGCGTCCGCGAAGTCTTCGACGAGGAGGATGCGCAGCCCTTCGAGGGGACGCTCGGACGTGGAGGCGGTGCCCACCTGGCGCCGGTCCGCCCTCAGCACGGGCGGCGGCTCCACCTGCAACCCGCCCTGCGCGATCTGGAGCCGGTAGGGATGGGTGACATGGCTCGACCCGCGCATCTTCAGCACGCGCAAGGTGCGGTCGATGTCCGAGGCGCCCACGGAATAGTCCAGGACGAGGATGGCGTCGGCGATGGTGGACAGGTAGGGCGCGGTGTGCGTGGCCACCTCGTTGCCGATGACGGTCTGGGTGAGGAGGGCGCTGCGCGCGTGCTCGCGCAGCAGGGACGCGAGCCCGATCATGAACTGCCGGAACCCCTTCTCGGACGACGAGTGCTCGATCGAGGAGATGCTGTCCAGGACGACCAGGGACGGCTGGAACTCCTCCAGACCCATGCGCAAGCTGACCAGGAGGTCCTCGAGGCCCATGGCCTCCGGATACCGGCAGAGGACCTGGAGGTTGCCCGCGCGCTCCAGCTCGTCGATCGGCATGCCGATGGAGGCGAAGTTGCGCGTCAGGATTGCCTTGGGCTCCTCGAAGCCGTAGTAGGCGACCTTCTCGCCGCGGAGGGCGCCCGCCCGCGCGTAGAGGCCGCCCAGCATCGTCTTGCCGCTGCCCGTGGGACCGCGCACGATGACGATCGAGTCGCGCAGGAGGCCGCCGTCGATCATGGTGTCCAGGCCGGGCAGGCCGCTCGAATACCGCTCCTCCCGGTGCAGCTCCGGGCGGTCCTTGGCGTCGAGGGGAAAGATGGTGAGGCCGCGGGCGGTGATCGTGCAGGGGAACTCGCCCTTGTAGTGGCCGCTCCCGCGGTACTTGTTGATCTCGAGGCTGCGGCGGCGGCGCTCTCCGTCGACGATGTTGCGGAGGATGACGACCATGTCGCAGACGAAGTCTTCCACGCCGAGGGTGGTGAGCTGGCCATAGTCCTCGGCCGCCTCCGCCAGCACGATCGACGTGAGCTCCATCCGCCGGAAGGCATGGATCACCTGCGCGAACAGGCTGCGCAGCAGTTCCTGGGGGGGCCGCGGGCTGAAGAGCGCGGTGGCGGAGTCGAGCACCACGGCCCGCGAGCCGTGCTGCTTGACGATGGCCTGGACGCGGTGGATCAGCCCCGACATGTCGTACTCGCCGCTGATCACCATGGGCCCCTCGATCGGCCGCGAGGCGTCGGTGACGCGCAGGGTGCCCTTGGCGATGGCGTCGGAGACCCCCAGCCCCAGGTTGTCCCCGGTGCCGATGAGGTCGTCGGGCGATTCCTCGACCGCGATGAGCAGCGTGGGGACGCCCTCGCGGGCGAGATGGGTCGCGATCTGCAGGCCGAGGATCGTCTTGCCCGTGCCGCTGCGTCCCACGATGAGGCTCGAGCGGCCCCGCGGTATGCCGCCGTGGCTGATGAGGTCGAACCCGGGTACCCCTGTCGCGAACTTTTCGACAACACTCATCCGGATCTCTCCAGGGCGCCCAGGCTCAGGAGCGCCGTCACCAGGCCGAGGTCGGCCAGGTCACCGACGAGCGTGCACGAGGTCTCCGGGTGGCGCACGATGAGCATGGGCGTGAACACGACGTGGTCGGCTTCCGCTTCGGCCAGGTCTCGGCTGACGTCGCGCACGGTCAAGCGGTAGGTGGCGGGGTCGCAGCTCTTGAGCGCCGCCTCGAGGTTCCGCCGTGCCTTGGCCGAGATCCCGGCCGCCGGGTTGACGTAGAGCACCATCTCCAGAACGCTCGCGGGAGTCTCGTCTTCCATCACTCGTCCCGTGATTTCTGTCCCTGAAACGAGGCTAGCACAGCGCAACCGTCTCGCCGGCCGGACGGTGAATTTGGTGGAAGGGCCTTTCGGTATGATCGCAGACCATGAAGAGGGGCGACGCCGCGGGCCTGCTCCTGGCGTCGCTCGTCGTGATGCTGGCGGGTGTCGCTGCCGCCCGGATGGCGCTCGACGCGAAGGTCGTGATCGACCGCGACGCCGAATGGCGTGAGGTCTGCCTGGGCTGCCGTCGTGCCGGCGGCACCGCCGACGCTCTCGCCGTCTCGCGCCTGGCGCTGATCCACTTCCACGGGCTCTCCGGCCGGGAGGGCACGCTCGATCTGATGCTGTCCGCCCCTGCCTCGCCCGTCGCGTTGGCCGTGGCCCGGTCGCCCGACGCGGCCCCGGTCGTCCAGGTCCGTCTGGAAGAGTCGCCGCAGCGGATCCGTCTGAACCTGGTTTCCGGTGAGCACGACGTCGACGTGTGGCTGCGCGCGAGCTCGCCCCACGGGCTGCCCATGCTCCTGCAGCGCGTCGTGCTCGAACGCGAGGCCCGCGCGTCGGACCGATTGCTGCAGGTCCTGCCCCTCGGCGTCGGCCTGGCCGTCCTCCTGCTGCTGGCGCGCCGCCTCCCCGTGGGCATCGCGCTCGCGTTCGCGCTGGCCTCGCTCGCCTGCGCGGTGCTGGCCATCCAGGCGCTCCACGACCCGGTGGCGCTGCTGGAACTCAAGGCGGCGCCTCGCCAGCGAGCGCAGACGGCGCTGGTCGCGCTCCTCGCCGTGGCCGCCCTCTGGCGCCCGCCCGGCCGGCTGCTCGCTTTCACGACGCTGGCCCTGGCCGGCTGGCTGTTGTTCCTGCCCACCGCCCGTCACGGGCTCGTCTCCGACGACTTCCTGTGGGCACGCGAATGGACCATCGCGGACGTGGCTTCGTCCTTCGTGGGACCCGAGGATCCCGCCGGCGCATCGAACACGTACTATCGGCCACTCTCGACGCTGTCCCACGCGACGGACGCGTGGATCTGGGGCGATCGCGTGGCGGGCTACCACGTGACGAACCTGGTGCTGCAGGCGCTCGTGGGTGCTGTCGCCCTGCTCCTCCTGGAGGGGCTTGGCCTCTCCCGCCGCGCGGCGCTCCTCGGTGCCCTCGCCTGGACGGTCCATCCCATGGCGTCCTCGGCGGTAGCCTGGGCGAGCCAGCGCACCGACCTGATCGTTTCCGTCTTCTACCTCTCCAGCCTGGCCCTGTTGCTGTCGCCGCTCGGGACCCGCACGTGGCCGCCGCTCGTGCCCGCGCTGCTGGCCCTGGGCAGCAAGGAGATCGCGATCTCGCTCCCCGCGGTCGCCACGGTCGCCGTCTGGTTGACGCTGCCCGCGGAGGAACGAAAGGAGCGGCTGCGGGCGCTGGCCGCGCTCTGGGCGCTGGCCCTCTCGTATCTGGTCTGGTGGGTGTACCTCTTCCCCGACAAAGCGCTGGCGAAGCTCTTCCCGGAGCCGCGAAGGGCGCACGAACCGGGGATCGGGCTCGCGCGCGGCATCGCCGACATCTATACCCAGGTCTTTGCCCCGCTCGGCTACGAACGCTGGTGGAACCGGGTCGCCCCCGTGGCTCCCGTCCGCCTGGGCGTCGTGGTGGCGGTGGCGCTCCTGGTCTTCCTCGCCTGGCGCCTGGCCCGGAACCCTCCCCGCCATCCCTGGGCGGCGGCCGCCCTGTCCGTCGCGTGGCCGGGGCTGGTGTGCCTGCCCCTGTTCGGCATCGGCCTCGTCGACGTCTACCGTCTGGGGTTCCTGCTCTGCTTCGCCTTCGCGATCGCGGTGGCGGCCGCCGGCCACGGTCTCGAGAAGCGGAACGGACGGCTGATCCTGGTGGCGGCGGTGGTCGTGGTCGCCTGGCTCGCGCCGCTCGCCCTCCAGGCGGCGGACGAGTGGGGTCCCGGCGGCTTCTACTACGAGATGTCGCTGAGCCTGACGCGGCGCGGCGAAGACTGGCTGGCCGTGTTCGCGCCGCGCGGCCGCGCCCGATTCTGGGCGGAGTACGAAGCGCGCGAGCACGTGCTCGAGGCGTGGAAGCTCATCGACCCGGAGCGGCCTACTTCGTCCAGCGCGCGAAGTCCTTCGCGTGATAGGTGAGGATGATGTCCGCCCCCGCGCGGGCGATGGAGACGAGCGTCTCCTTCGCCACGCGTTCCTCGTCGATCCAGCCGCGCGCCGCGGCTGCCTTCACCATCGCGTACTCGCCGGAGACGTTGTAGGCGGCCACGGGCACGTCGACGAGTTCGCGCACGGCGCGGATGACGTCGAGGTAGGCCAGGGCGGGCTTGACCATCACCATGTCCGCGCCTTCTTCGAGGTCCAGCCGGACCTCGCGCAGCGCTTCCCGGGCATTCGCCGGATCCATCTGATAGCCGCGACGGTCGCCGAACTGCGGCGCGGAGTCGGCCGCCTCGCGGAACGGCCCGTAGTAGGCGGAGGCGTACTTCGCGGCATAGGACAGGATGGCAGCGCCGCTGAAGCCGTCCGCGTCGAGGGCCCGGCGGATGGCGCCCACGCGGCCGTCCATCATGTCGGAAGGGGCGACCACGTGTGCCCCCGCGCGCGCGTGCGAGACCGCCATCCGGGCGAGGAGGGCGAGGGTGGGGTCGTTCTGCACCTCGCCGCCTTCGACGACCCCGCAGTGCCCGTGCGAGGTGTACTCGCACAGGCAGACGTCGGTCATCACGATGAGATCGCGGCACTCGGACCGGATGGCCCGTACCGCCTTCTGGACGACGCCGTCCTCGGCGTATCCCTCGCTGCCCTCCGCATCCTTGGCCGAGGGCAGGCCGAAGAGGATCACTCCGCCGATCCCGAGGCTCTCCACCTCGTGCGCCTCGCGCGCGGCCTGGTCGGCGGAGAGGTGGAAGCAGCCGGGGAGCGAGGAGATCTCCTTGCGGACGCCTTCGCCGGGGGCGACGAACAGCGGATAGACCAGACGCTCCGGCGTGAGGCGGGTCTCCCGCACCATGGCCCGGAGGCGCTCGCTACTGCGTAGCCGCCGCGGCCTCTGGGTGGGAAAGGTCATGGCACGGGCAGACTACTCGTCGTCGTCATCGCCGTAGAAGAACTCGTTCGAGCACCGCTTGGAGCAGAAGTGGCGGCCGAAGGCGTGAGTCGAGCAGTTCTCGCAGGTCCATCGGAAGCAGATCGGGCACTTCTGGAGGAGCTTATCCAGCTCACTTACGTTGCAGGCGAAGCACTCCACGGGCGCGAAGTATACACGCCGCGCATGCGCGGCGTCCTTAACGACTTATGAGCGGCGCAGCGATCGTAGTACACTGTTCCGGGTAGAGTTATCGCCGAACCGTAGTCCGTGGCGGTGTAGCTCAGTTGGTTAGAGCACGCGGCTCATATCCGCGGCGTCCGGGGTTCAAGTCCCTGCACCGCCACCATTTCCCTACCCGGAGGAGGAAGCCTTCGCCGTGAGGCGTACCGCTCTCCAGTCCGGCGTCGCCCAGGCCCTGCGGAGCCTCGGGCATCCGTCCGCCGGACAGCGCGTGGTGGTCGGCCTCTCCGGCGGCGCCGATTCCGTGGCCCTTCTCGACGTCATGGCGGCCCTGGCCCGACACCGCGGCTTCACCGTGGTGGCGGCCCATCTCGATCACGCCTTGCGGCCGGACTCCGCCGACGATGCCGCCTTCTGCCGCGACCTTTGCGCCACCCTGGGTGTTCCGTTCCGGACCGAGCGCAGGGACGTCGCAGCCCGACGGCGCGCGGAGGGCGGAGGCCTGGAGGAAGCCGCCCGCGACGAGCGCCACGCCTTCCTGCGCCGGGTCAAGGAGGAGGAGGGCGCGACCTGGATCGCCCTCGCCCACACCCGTGACGATCAGGCGGAAACGGTGCTGCTGCGACTCCTGCGCGGGGCCGGGGGCCTCGGCCTTTCCGCCATGCGGCCAGGTGCGGGCGACCTGCTGCGCCCGATGCTGGCCCGGTCGCGCCGCGACGTCCTCGATCATCTGGCCGCCCGCTCGCTCGCCTGGCGCGAAGACCCGAGCAACGCCGACGTCTCGATCGCGCGCAATCGCGTGCGGCACGAGCTGATCCCGTATCTGGAGCGGCACTTCAACCCTGCCGTGCGCGAGGCACTGGCCCGCTCGGCGGCGCTGCTGGCCGAGGAATCGGACGTCCTGGCTTCGGTTGCCGGCGACGACGTGCTGACGGTGGAAGGGCTGCGATCCGCCCCCCGCGCCGTCGCGCGGCTGAACGTGCGCCGCGCCCTGCAGGACGCGGGCGGCCTGCGTGGCGTCGGCCTCAAGCACGTCGACGCGATCCTCGACCTTGCCGCCACCGCGGCGCCCTCCGGTCGTCGGGTCGCGCTGCCCGGAGGACGCGAGGCCGTCTTCCATTTCGACGAGGTGCGGATCACGCGCCGTCGCGCGCCATCCGCTCCGTTCGCGCTGCCGCTGCGCGTGCCCGGAGCGGTCGCGTTGCCCGACGGAAGCCGCCTCCTGGCCCGCGCCGCCCGGGGTCCCGCCGTCTCGAATGGCTCCGCCGCCGTGGTGGCCGTCCCGGACGGCCCCCTCGAGGTGCGGACGCGCCGGCCCGGTGATCGCGTGCGCGCCGCCGGCCGCGACGTGAGCCTGAAGCGGTTCCTCATGGACCGCCGCGTGCCGGCCCAGGAGCGGAGCGCGCTCCCGCTGCTGGCCGCCGGCCACCGGGTCCTGTGGGTGCCGGGACAGCGGATCGACGGCGCGGATGCGGGGGAGCGGCAGTTCGTCCGTCTCGAGCTGCTCCCAAGCGGGAGACACCAGTGATGGACAAGCCGGACGTCCTCTTCACGCCCGACCAGATCGCGGCTCGCATCCGGCAGATCGGCAGCGAGGTGGGACGGGACTTCGACGGCAAGGAGGTCTGCGTCGTCGGCCTCATCAAGAGCTGCATGGTGTTCATGGCCGACCTCGTCCGCGCCATCCCCCTCGACATGACCTGCCATTTCCTGCGGGTCTCGTCGCTGCGCGAGGGATCGGCGGGAGCGGCGCGGACGGACATCGTCTACACGACGGAAATCGCGTACGAGGACCGGCACATTCTTTTGCTCGACGACATCATCGATACCGGGATAACCTTGAATTTTCTCCTGGACCACATCCGGGAGCGCCGTCCACGGAGCCTCAAGGTCGCCGCCTTGATCGACAAGCCGGCCGACCGCAAGATCGAAGTGCAGGTCGATTGGGCGGCCTTCACCCTCAAGGAACCGGTGGGGGAGCGCTTTCTCGTCGGCTACGGATTGGACTACGCAGAGCGATACCGGGGGCTGCCTTACATCGGGACCATACCGCGCCCGGACAAGCCGGGCGAGGGGCGCACGATCAGCATCGCCCCCGGAAGGTAACGGGGTCGCACTCATGGATCGGGAGCCCGGGAGGGCTGGAAAGTGAACGCTACGTTCAAGACGGTCATGCTGTGGATGTCGCTGCTGGTGGTCATCTTCCTGGCCTGGCATTTCGCCCAGATCCAGAAGAAGGAGACCTCGCTGAAGTTCAGCGAGTTCATGACCCAGGTGGACGCGGGCCAGGTGCTGGACGCGACCATCGTCGGCTACGACATCAAGGGGCACTTCACCAGCCGTGAGCCCTTCCGCACCACCGCGCCTCCGGACTTCCCGGACTACATCAAGGCGCTGCTGGCCAAGAAGGTTCAGGTCACGGTGGAGCGCGACCAGACGCCGGCCTGGGCCAACATGCTCATCTCGTGGGCCCCGTTCCTGCTCCTCATCGGCTTCTGGGTCTTCTTCATGAGGCAGATGCAGAGCGGGGGCAACAAGGCGCTCTCCTTCGGCAAGTCCAAGGCCAAGCTGCTCGCGTCGCAGCAGAAGAAGGTCACGTTCAAGGACGTGGCCGGCGTGGACGAGGCCAAGGAAGAGCTGCAGGAGATCATCGAGTTCCTGCGCGAGCCCCAGAAGTTCCAGAAGCTGGCCGGCCGCATCCCCAAGGGCGTTCTCTTGATGGGCCCCCCGGGGACGGGCAAGACCCTGCTCGCCCGCGCCATCGCCGGCGAGGCGAACGTGCCCTTCTTCTCGATCTCGGGCTCGGACTTCGTGGAGATGTTCGTGGGCGTGGGCGCCTCGCGCGTCCGCGACCTGTTCGAGCAGGGCAAGAAGAACGCGCCCTGCATCATCTTCATCGACGAGATCGACGCCGTCGGCCGCCATCGTGGGGCCGGCCTGGGCGGCGGCCACGACGAGCGCGAGCAGACCCTCAACCAGCTCCTGGTCGAGATGGACGGTTTCGAGAGCAACGACGGGGTCATCCTGATCGCGGCCACCAACCGGCCCGACGTCCTCGATCCCGCGCTGCTGCGGCCGGGCCGCTTCGACCGCCGCGTGGTGGTCTCGCGTCCCGACGTCCGCGGCCGCGAGGGCATCCTGCAGGTCCACACGCGCAAGATCCCGCTGGCGGAGGACGTCGACATTTCCATGCTCGCCCGGGCCACGCCCGGCTTCTCGGGCGCGGACCTCGCGAACCTCGTGAACGAGGCGGCGCTCCTGGCCGCCCGGCGCAACCAGAAGTTCGTCACCATGGCCGACTTCGAGTCCAGCAAGGACAAGGTCCTCATGGGGGCCGAGCGCAAGTCCATGATCATCACCGACGAGGAGAAGCGCCTCACCGCGTTCCACGAGGGCGGCCACGCCCTGGTGGCCGCGCTCCTGCCCCACACCGACCCCCTGCACAAGGTCACGATCATCCCCCGCGGAATGGCCCTGGGCCTCACCCAGCAGCTGCCCACGGAGGAGAAGCACAACTACACCAAGGAGCAGCTCCAGAGCCGCATCGCGGTCTGCATGGGCGGCCGCATCGCGGAGGACATGGTGTTCGGCGAGATCTCGACCGGCGCCCAGAACGACATCGAACAGGCCACGGAGATGGCGCGCAAGATGGTCTGCGAATGGGGCATGAGCGAGACCCTGGGCCCCCTCACGTACGGCAAGAAGGAAGAGCAGATCTTCCTGGGCAAGGAGTTCAACCGCCACCAGGACTACTCGGAGGCGACCGCGCTCAAGATCGACGCCGAGATCAAGCGCATCGTGACCGAGCAGTACGAGCGCGCGCAGCGCACCCTCGTCGACAACCGCGATTTGCTCAACCGGATCGCGGAGGCGCTGCTCGAGCACGAGGTGCTGGATGCGGAGCAGCTCAAGGCGCTGGTGGAGGGGCGGCCCATCGAGGTCCGCATCCGCACGCCTACGCCGACCGCGGCGCCGCCCCGGGAGGGCAAGATCGAGCACGAGGGCGGACGCGCCGGCGGCATCCTGCCGCCGCCCATGCCCGCGCCGAAGCCTACGTCCTAGGAATCTCGACGCCGGTCCCGGCCGGCCTTCGTGCCCGCTCCTGGGCGTCGAGATTCCTGAAGGAGGCGCGATCGACGCACGGGGCCAAAGGCGACCGTACCGGCTCACCCTGCGGGGGAGCGCGACCGTCCTCGGAGAGAGGACCTGGGTCATGGGTGTGCTCAACGTGACCCCGGACTCCTTCTCCGACGGCGGCCACTACGCCTCTCCGGAAGCCGCGGTCGCGCGCGGGATGGCCCTCTTCGAAGCGGGGGCGGACGTCGTGGACGTGGGCGGGGAATCCACGCGCCCGGGTGGCGTGCCCATGGATCCCGAGGCGGAGATCGCGCGCGTCGTCCCGGTCATCGAGGGGCTGCGCCGCCGCGGGCCCGGCCTCCTCTCCGTCGACACGACCAAGGCGTCGGTCGCCGCGGCCGCCCTCGATGCCGGCGCCGACCTCGTCAACGACATCAGCGGCCTTGCCTTCGATCCGGGTCTGGCCCGCCTGGTCGCGCGTCGGGGCGTGCCCGCGGTGCTGATGCACCTCCGCGGCGACTTTCTCTCGATGCACCGCGATCCGTCCTACGCGGACGTGATGGCGGAGGTGATCGCGGAGCTGGGCCAGGCCGTCGGGCGCGCGGAGTCCGCGGGCGTCCCGCGCGCGCAGGTGATCGTCGACCCCGGCATCGGGTTCTCCAAGGCCGCGCCGCACAGCCTGGAGGTCATCCGGCGCCTCTCCGAGCTCGCCGTCCTCGACCAGCCCGTGCTGGCCGGTCCGTCGCGCAAGAGCTTCATCGGCCGCGTGCTCGACCTGCCCGTGGGCGAGCGGCTGATGGGCACGGCGGCGGCGGTGGCGGCCTGCGTGCTGGGCGGGGCGCACATCGTGCGCGTGCACGACGTCGCCCCCATGACCCAGGTGGTGCGGATGTGCGACGCCATCCGCGGGGAGAGGGCGGCGTGATCTCCCGGGCCTTCGGCTGGTTCACGACCGTCGAGCCGAGCTGGCTCGACCTCATCGACATCCTCATCGTCGCCTTCCTCATCTACCAGCTCCTGCAGTTCATCCGCGGGACGCACGCCGTGCAGATGGCGCTGGGCGCGCTGGTGCTGGTGCTGCTCTACTGGCTCTCCCAGCTCCTGCACCTGGAGACGGTGAACTGGCTGCTGCGCACCTTCATGCCGTACCTCGTCTTCGGCATCATCGTGGTGTTCCAGTCGGAGATACGGAAGGTGCTGGCCCAGCTCGGCAAGACCCCGCTGCCCGGCGTGTTCGGCTCGCCGCGCACGGAGGAGGTCATCGACGAGGTCGTGCTGGCCGGCACCACCCTGGCCGCCCAGCGCACGGGCGCGATCGTGGTCATCGAGCGCGACATGGGCCTGCGCAGCTACATCGAGACGGGCATCGCCCTCGACGCCTACGTGACCTACGACCTGCTCATCAGCATCTTCAATCCGGGCACGCCCCTGCACGACGGGGCGGTGATCATCCAGGGCAACCGCGTGGCCGCCGCCGCCTGCTTCCTGCCCCTCACCGTGAACCCGCAGCTCAGCCGCGAGCTGGGCAGCCGCCACCGCGCCGCCATCGGCGTCACCGAGGACACGGATGCGCTGGCGGTGGTGGTTTCGGAGGAGACGGGTGTGATCTCGCTCGTCGTGGGCGGGCGCATCCGCCGCGAGCTGGACGCCGCTTCCCTCAAGTCCGCGCTCCTCGACGTCCTGGAAGTGGAGCAGGCGCCCCAGCCGGCGGCCACGCCCGCCGCCGGCGTCCCCGCGCGCGAGAAATAGCGAATGCTGCTGGAGAACATCCCGCTGAAGCTGGTGAGCCTGGGCCTGGCCACTCTGCTGTGGTTCGTGATCGCGGGCGAGAAGACGTCGGAGATGGGAGTCTCCGCGCCCCTGGAGCTGCAGAACTTCCCCATGGACCTGGAGGTGACGGGCGAGCCCGTGGACAACGTGGAGGTGCGGCTGCGCGCCTCGCCCGGGATCATCCAGCGCATCGGGCCGGGGGACGTCTCCGCGCAGCTGGACCTGGCCGGGCTGCAGGAAGGGGAGCACATCGTCCACCTCACGGACAAGTCGATCCGCATGCCCTTCGGGGTGAAGGTCGTGAAGATCACGCCCTCGATCCTGACCCTCAGCCTCGAGCGCACGGTGCAGAAGGTCGTGCCCGTGCGCCCGCGCCTGGTCGGACGGCCGGCGGCGGGCTTCGAGGTCGGCGAAGTCCGGGCGGATCCGGCGGAGGTGCGCATCGCGGGCCCGCGCAGCCGCGTGCAGGCCGTGGAGAGCGCGTTCACGGAGCCGCTCTCGATCGAGGGAGCGCAGGCGGGCGTCAGCGACGTGGTGAACATGGGCCTGGACGACCCGCTGCTGCGGGTCCTGGGCAGCCCCCGCGTGCGCGCCACCGTGCGCATCCGGGAAGAGGAGGGTGAACGGGCGGTCGACGGCGTGCCCGTCGAGGTGCACGGCGGCGAGGCCTCTCTTCGCCCGGCGTCGGTGCGCGTGGTCGTGACCGGCCCCGCCTCCCTCCTGCGCACGCTGACGACCGCCGACCTGCACGCCTCCGTCGACCTGGCGGCGGTACCCCCACGCGAGAGCCCGGCCGTGACCGTCGATCTCGCTCCCGGCCACGCCGGCCTCCACGTGAAGGAGGTCTCCCCGCCGTCGGTCACCGCGCGTCCGATTCGCCCCGCCCGCAAGGGCACGTAGAGCACGGCGGCGCTGCGCAGCAGCGGCGCCGTGCGAGGGGGGTTTCAGGGGGGGCCGCGAATGCCCATCGTGTTGACGCATGAGTGCCCCCCCTGACTTGATAAGATCGCGACATGGGTCGTTTCTTCGGAACCGACGGCATTCGCGGCCGGGCCGGAGAGGCGCCCCTGGACTCCGCGACCGTACAGAAGATCGGTCGCGCGATCGTCCGCGCTCTCGGCATCTCCGAGCCGCGCGTGCTCATCGGCCGCGACACGCGCGAGAGCGGTCCCAGCATCGAGCAGCACCTGGCCGCCGGCCTCGCCGCCGAAGGCGCGCACCCGGAGTCTGCGGGCATCATCCCCACGCCCGCCATCGCGCACCTCGCGCGCCAGCGCACGGGCGCGCGCCGGCAGGGCTACCACCTCGGGGTCGTCATCTCCGCCTCCCACAACCCGTACCAGGACAACGGCATCAAGGTGTTCGGCGGGGCCGGACGCAAGTTCAGCACCGACCTCGAAGACAAGACGGAGGCGATCATCGCGGAGCTGCAGGGGCAGCCGATGCTCGAAGCACGCGGCGTCGAGCAGCGCGATCTCGCCCGCCCGTACCTCGCCCACCTGAAGCGCTCCTACGGCGGACCGTCCTTGAAGGGCACGCACCTCGTCGTCGATTGCGCCAACGGCGCGACGTCCTTCCTGGCCCGGCGCCTGTTCGAGGAGCTGGGCGCGCGCGTCACCTCCATCCACGACCAGCCCGACGGCCGCAACATCAACCGCGAGTGCGGAGCCACGCATGCGGAGACGGTGGCCGCGCGCGTGAAGGAGGCGGGGGCGGACCTGGGCCTGGCCTTCGACGGCGACGGGGACCGCTGCATCCTGGCCGACGCCACCGGCCGAGTGGTCGACGGGGATCACGTCCTGTTCCTGACCGCGCGGCATCTGCAATCGAAGGGCGCCCTCAAGGGGGGCGCGGTGGTGGCCACGGTCATGAGCAACGTGGGGCTCGAGGTCGCGCTCGGCCAGGCGAAGATTCCGCTCGTGCGCACGGCGGTGGGGGACCGCAACGTGCTCGAGGAGATGGAGCGCCGCGGCGCGAACCTCGGGGGCGAACAGAGCGGCCACGTCATCTTCCTCGACCACGAGCCGACGGGCGACGGCATGCTCACCGGCCTCAAGGTGCTGGAGGTGGTCAAGGCCTCGGGCCGCCCGCTGCACGAACTGGCCGCGGAGCTCCCCGTCTATCCCCAGGTCCTGCTCAACGTACGCGTGCGCGAGCGCGCGGAGATCGAGGAGATCCCAGAGATCAAGCGGCATCTCGACCGGGCGCGCGCGGCCCTGAACGGACGCGGGCGGCTCGTGGTGCGCTACTCGGGAACGGAGCCGCTGCTGCGCGTCATGGCCGAAGGTCCCGACGCAGCGGAGGTGCGGTCGCTGGCGCAGGCGATCGTGGACGCGGTCCAGGCACGCCTGGGCGAGTAGGGACGGCGATCCCGCTATACTGACTTGCATGCCGCGGCTCGGCGTCAACATCGACCACGTCGCCACCGTCCGACAGGCGCGCCGCGTCCCGGACCCCGATCCCGTGCAGGCGGCGGTGCTGGCCGAGCTGGGGGGCGCGGACGGAATCACCGTCCATCTGCGCAGCGACCGCCGCCACATCCAGGACCGCGACGTCGAGGTCCTGCGCCAGGTCGTGAAGACGCGGCTGAACCTGGAGATGGCCTCCACCCAGGAGATGCTCAAGGTCGCCCTCACCATCAAGCCCGACCAGGTGACGCTGGTGCCGGAGCGGCGCGAGGAGCTGACCACGGAGGGGGGCCTCGACGTGGTCCTCAACGCGGTGCAGCTCAGGCCCACGGTCAAGATGCTGGAAGAGGGTGGCATCCACGTGAGCCTGTTCGTCGATCCCGATCTCGAGCAGGTGAAGGAGTCGCATCGGATCGACGCCCGCGCCGTCGAGCTCAACACCGCCGCCTACGCCGACGCCCGCGACCCCCGCTCCCGCGAAACCGCCCTGCGCAAGGTCGTCGACGCCGCGCGCCTCGGGGTGAAGCTGGGGATGGCCGTGCACGCCGGGCACGGTCTCACCTACCACAACGTCGGGCCCATCGCCCGCCTGCCGGAGATGACCGAGCTCAATATCGGCCACAACATCGTGGCCCGGGCCCTGCTGGTCGGGATGGAGCGCGCGGTGCGGGAGATGGTCGAAGTGCTTCGCCGCTGACCGACGATTGACCGGGCCCGCGAAGTCCCGCTATCCTTGGTCCTTACACGAGATGACCGACGCGGCCCCGCGCCGCGGTGCCGGGAGAAAAGATGCCGCTGGAGGCCTTCGGGCAGACGGACGTCGGACGCCGACGCAAGCTCAACGAGGACAACTACCTCGTCAAGCCGGAGACGAACCTCTACGCGGTCTGCGACGGCATGGGCGGGCACAACGCCGGTGAGGTCGCCTCGAAGATGGCCATCGAGACGCTCGAAGCCTTCATTCGCAAGAGCGCGGGCGAGGAGAAGGACATCACCTGGCCCTACGGCCTGGAGGCGCACCTCTCGTTCGAGGCCAACCGCCTGAAGACGGCGGTCAAGCTGGCCAACAAGAAGGTCTTCAAGTCCGCCGACAACCGGGAGGACTACACGGGCATGGGCACGACGCTCGTGGCCGCCATCGTGTCGGGGAAGGTCGTCACCATCGGCTCCGCCGGGGACAGCCGGGCCTACCTGTTCCGTCGAGGCGAGCTCAAGCAGCTGACCCGCGACGACTCCTGGGTCTCCGCGGCCTGGGCCGAAGGCATCCTGACCCACGACGAGATCGACCGTCACCCCCTGCGCAACGTCATCACCAAGGCGGTGGGGGCCAAGGAAGAGATCGAGCTCGAGACCGTCGAGCACCAGCTCGAGAAGGGCGACGTGATCATGCTCTGCTCGGACGGCCTGCACTCGATGATCAACGACGAGGCCATTCTCAAGACGGTCACGCCCTTTCCGGCGACGCTCCCGGCCGCGGCGCAGAAGCTCGTCGACGCCGCCAACGAGGCGGGGGGGAAGGACAACGTCTCCGTCGTCCTGCTCCGCTACACGGAGTAGCCCAGGGGTGGCCCGCAGGGGCTGACCCACCATGGCCACCTTCGGCCGCTACGAGATCCTCGGCAAGCTGGGCGAAGGCGCCATGGGCGTCGTCTACCGGGCGCGAGACACCGCCATCGGCCGCGTAGTCGCCCTCAAGATGCTCTCCGCGGAGCTCGGGGACGAGGACGAGCTGCACAAGCGCTTCCGCCGGGAAGCGGAGGCCATCGGGCGCCTCAGCCACCCCTGTATCGTGACCGTCTTCGACCTCGGCGAGTCCGACGGCCATCTCTACATGGCCATGGAGCTGCTCGAGGGGGACGACCTGCGCTCGCTCATCGAACGGCGGGTCGAGGTCCCCCTGGCCGACCGCGTGCGCATCCTCGTCCAGATCTGCGAAGGCCTGGCCTACGCGCACTCCCGTGGCGTGGTGCACCGCGACATCAAGCCCGCGAACATCGTGGTCACCTCCGCCGGCCGCGTGAAGATCCTCGATTTCGGGCTGGCCCGCGTGGCCACGCGCGCCACCATCACCCGAAAGGGAATGATCCTCGGCACCCCCGATTACATGGCGCCCGAGCAGGCGATGGGCAAGCTGGTGGACCGCCGCTCGGACGTCTTCTCCGCGGGGTCGGTGTTCTACGAGTTCCTGACCGGGGAGAAGCCGTTCAAGGGCAAGACCCTGCACGCGGTGCTCTTCCAGATCATCCAGGAGCAACCCGACCCCGTGCTGACCCTCAACCCGGAGCTGCCGACGCGGCTGGCCGCGCTCGTGCACCGCATGCTGGTCAAGGACCCGGACAAGCGCTACCAGTCGATGGACGAGGTCGGGCGCGACCTGCAGGAGATGCATTTCGCGCTCCGGCGGACGCGGTCCCGCTCCGTCCTTCCCCAGGCGCCCGCGGCCGGGGGCGAGGAGGTGCGGTCGCGCGTGCGCGAGCACGTGGGCCAGGGGCGCGCCCATTTCGACGGGGGCCGTCTGGATCAGGCCCTCGATGCCATGACGGAAGCGCTCGTCCTGGATCCCGCCTGCGAGGACGCGGCGGAGGTCGTGTGGCGCGCGCTCAAGATGCGGCAGGCGGGCCGTCCGGAGCCGGTGCCCCTCGATGCGGCCACGGAAGAGAGGGTGCGGGCGCTTCTCGCCCGCGCCGCCCCCGACGCTCCCATGACGCAGGCCCGCAGCGCCCTGGCCGAGCTGGCCTTGATCGCCCCCGACGACGCGCGGCTGGTCGAGCTGCTGCGCGAGCGCTCCATCCGCGAACGTTGACAGGCGGCGCCGGGCGGGCCTAGGATCCGCGCCGGCCGTGCCCACCATCACCCAGCGCGAGAAGCGGCGGGGCTTGCGCCTGCCCCTGAACGTCTCCGGCCGTGACGCGCGCGGTGCCCCCTTCGCGGAACGGGGCCAGACCGTGAACATCAGCGGCGG